>NZ_JBHMIN010000042.1:0-55769 GCF_048060215.1 Micromonospora sp. LOL_021
CCGGCCGGCCGCGGCCGCACTGTTCCGCGCCGTTGCCGACCGGGCGCACCGACGCGGCGGGGCGTCGGTGCGCCGGCTCGCCGCCAACCTGCGCCGGGTGGTCGGCCCGGATCTGCCGGCGGCCGAGTTCGACCAGCTCACCCGGGACGCAGTGCGCTCGTACGCCCGGTACTGGATGGAGATGTTCCGGCTGCCGTCACTCAGCCGGCAGCAGCGGCTCGCCGGTTTCCACCTGGCCGGTGCGCAGATGCTCGCCGCCAACGTGGCCGCCGGGCGGGGCTCGGTGGTGGCGCTGCCGCACGCCGGCAACTGGGACGCGGCGGGCGCCTGGGTGGCGGCCAAC
Organism: Micromonospora sp. LOL_021; assembly: GCF_048060215.1. Taxonomy (NCBI): domain Bacteria; kingdom Bacillati; phylum Actinomycetota; class Actinomycetes; order Micromonosporales; family Micromonosporaceae; genus Micromonospora; species Micromonospora sp. LOL_021. Next base: position 344 of record NZ_JBHMIN010000042.1, read on the forward strand.
GACTGGCCGCTGACCACGGTCGCCGAACGGCTGCGACCCGAAGGCGTCTACAACCGGTTCGTCGCCGTCCGGCAACGTCTCGGCATGGAGATCATCCCGGCCACCGGCGGTCCCCGGCCACCGTTCGACGTCCTGCTCGACCGGCTTGACGCCGGCCATGTCGTGCCGCTGCTGGCCGACCGTGACCTGTCCGCCCGGGGTGTCGAGGTCAGCTTCTTCGGCGGCCGGACCCGGATGCCGGCCGGCCCGGCGCTGCTCGCGCTGCGTACCGGCGCCCCGCTCTACGTCACCACCATGTGGTTCGAACCGGACCGCGCGCACGGCGCGTTGGACGGGCCGGTGCCGCTGCCCGACCCGTCGGCCGGTCCGCTGGACGTGCGGGTCCGCCTGCTGACCCAGCAGATAGCCGACCGGCTGGCGGTCGGCATCGCCCGCCACCCGCAGGACTGGCACATGATGCAGCGGCTGTGGCTGGACGAGCGGCCCGACCCCGACCCCGACCGGGACCGGTCGGGCAGCTCGGCCACCGGGCCGGGATGAGCGGGGGCCACCGTGCGGATCGGCATCGTGTGCCCGTACTCCTTCGACGTCCCCGGAGGGGTGCAGAACCACGTCGTCGACCTCGCTGAGGCGCTGATCGATCTCGGCCACGAGGTGAGCGTGCTGGCACCGGCGGACGAGGACGCCGCGCTGCCGCCGTACGTGGTGGCCGCCGGCCGCTCGGTGCCGGTGCCGTACAACGGCTCGGTGGCCCGGGTGAGTTTCGGCCCGGTGGTCACCGCCCGGGTCCGGCGCTGGCTCAATCGTGGCCAGTTCGACGTGCTGCACGTGCACGAGCCGTTCGCGCTCAGCGTCAGCCTGCTCGCGGTGCTCTGCGCCCGGGGCCCGGTGGTGGCCACCTTCCACACCGCGATGACCAGGTCCCGGGCACTGGCCGCCGCGCAGGGCATGCTGCAGCTGGTGCTGGAGAAGATCACCGCCCGGATCGCGGTGTCGGCGCTGGCCCGCCGAGTGCAGGTCGAACACCTCGACGGCGGCGCGGTGGAGATCCCCAACGGGGTGGCGGTGGCGAAGTACGCCACCGCCGAGCCGCTGCCCGGCTGGCCGGGCGACTGCGGTCCGGGCACCGGCGGCACGCTCGGCTTCCTCGGCCGGTTCACCGAGCCGCGCAAGGGCTTCGGCCTGCTCCGCGAGGCGTTCGTCGCGCTGGCCCCGGACCGCCCGGGGCTGCGGCTGCTGGTCGCCGGCCCGGGCCGGCCCGACGACCTGTACGCCGCCGTCCCGGCCGGGCTGCGCGACCGGGTGACCTTCCTCGGCCTGGTGTCGGAGCCGGACAAGGCCCGGATGCTGCGCAGCGTGCACCTCTACGTCGCGCCCAACATCGGCGGTGAGTCGTTCGGCATGATCCTCACCGAGGCGATGGCGGCCGGCGCGGCGGTGGTCGCCAGCGACCTGGACGCGTTCCGTCGGGTGCTCGACGACGGCCGGGCCGGTGAACTGTTCCCCACCGGTGACCCGGTGGCGCTGCGCGGGGCCGTCGCCCGGCTGCTGGACGACGCGCCGCGCCGGGAAGCGCTCGCCGGCCACGCCCGGCAGGTGGTGGCGACCTTCGACTGGCCCGCGGTGGCCCGCCGGGTGCTGGAGGTGTACGCCGCCGCGATCGAAGCCACCGATGGGCGGGTGCTCTACCAGGAGTGGGCGGAGCCACCATGATCGGGTCCACGGCGCATATGCCGGCGGCACTACGATGCCGGGAATGCGGTGGGTGGTCGGTGTGAGTGTCGCGGTCGTCCTGCTGTCGGCGTACCTCACCTGGACCGCGGCCCGGGTGGACCGGCTGCACGTCCGGGTGGCGGCGGCCGCCCGGGCGCTCGACGCACACCTGCTGCGCCGGGCCGCGGCCGCCGCGGTGCTCGCCGAGGAGCAGTACGCGGTGGAGCTGTACGCGGCGGCCCGGATCGCGTTGGACGCCGCGTCCCCGGAGGAACGTGAGGCCGCCGAGAACGACCTCACCCGGCAACTGCGGGCGACGGCGCTGACCAGCCCGGATCCGGCGACCGAGGCGGTGGTGGTGGCCAGCCGCCGGCTGGTGCTGGCCCGTCAACTGCACACCGACCTGGTCCGCGACGCGTTGCTGGCCCGCCGGCGGCCGCTGGTGCGGCTGCTGCGCTTCGGCCGCCGGCACGACGAACCCCGCTACTTCGACATCGACGATCCGACGCTGGCGCGGGTGGTGGATCCGACTCGGTGACCTGGGCCACAGGGCAGGCCACCGGGTTGTCGATTGGCTGTCGGTGGACCCTGCCGACGGGCGTAGCATCCCAGGCGTACCCCTGTCGCGCACTTCGCCGAGGAGCCGATCCGCCGTGTCCGAGACCCCCGCTGCTCAGGCCGTCACCCCGGGTGCCGTCGCGCCCGCCTCCGTCACCGGTACCGCCCGGGTCAAGCGCGGCATGGCCGAGATGCTCAAAGGCGGCGTGATCATGGACGTGGTCACGCCCGAGCAGGCGAAGATCGCCGAGGACGCCGGGGCGGTCGCGGTGATGGCCCTGGAACGGGTGCCCGCCGACATCCGCGCCCAGGGCGGCGTGTCCCGGATGAGCGACCCAGACATGATCGACGGCATCATCGAAGCGGTCTCCATCCCGGTGATGGCCAAGGCCCGGATCGGACACTTCGTCGAGGCCCAGGTGCTGCAGGCGCTCGGCGTGGACTACGTCGACGAGTCCGAGGTCCTCACCCCGGCCGACTTCGCCAACCACATCGACAAGTGGGCGTTCACCGTGCCGTTCGTCTGCGGGGCCACCAACCTCGGCGAGGCGCTGCGCCGGATCACCGAGGGCGCCGCGATGATCCGCTCCAAGGGTGAGGCCGGCACCGGCGACGTCTCCAACGCCACCACCCACATGCGGCGCATCGGCGCCGAGATCCGCCGGCTGACCTCCCTGTCACCCGACGAGCTGTACGTCGCGGCGAAGGAGCTGCAGGCCCCGTACGACCTGGTCCGGGAGGTCGCCGAGACCGGGAAGCTGCCGGTGGTGCTGTTCACCGCCGGCGGTATCGCCACCCCGGCGGACGCGGCGATGATGATGCAGCTCGGCGCCGAGGGGGTCTTCGTCGGCTCCGGCATCTTCAAGTCCGGCAACCCGGCCCAGCGGGCGGCGGCGATCGTCAAGGCGACCACCTTCCACGACGACCCGGACGTGCTCGCCAAGGTCTCCCGTGGGCTCGGCGAGGCGATGGTCGGCATCAACGTCGACGACATCCCGGTTCCGCACCGCCTCGCCGAGCGCGGCTGGTGACCGGCGCGGCCCAGCCGGCTCCCGAAGCGCGGGTGCGGGTCGGCGTGCTGGCGCTGCAGGGCGACGTCCGCGAGCACCTGCGGGCGCTGACCGAATGCGGTGCCACCGCCCGCCCGGTCCGTCGCCCCGAGGAGCTGGAGCAGGTCGACGCGCTGGTGGTGCCCGGCGGCGAGTCGACCACGATCAGCAAACTGGCGGTCGAGTTCGACCTGCTGGAGCCGATCCGCAAGCGGATCGCCGCCGGGATGCCGGTGTACGGGTCCTGCGCCGGCATGATCATGCTGGCAGACGAGATCCTCGACGGCCGGCCTGACCAGCGGTCCTTCGCCGGCATCTCGATGGCGGTGCGGCGCAACGCGTTCGGCCGGCAGGTGGATTCCTTCGAGGCTCCGGTGGCCATCGACGGCGTTGACGGCCCGCCGTTCCACGCGGTTTTCATCCGCGCGCCGTGGGTCGAACGGGTCGGCGACGACGTCGAGGTGCTGGGCCGGGTAGCCGCCGGTGCGGCCACAGGTAGGATTGTCGCGGTTCGGCAGGGCAATCTGCTCGCCACGGCCTTCCACCCAGAGCTGACCGGCGACCGTCGGGTGCACCGACTGTTCGTGGAGATGGCCGTCGCGGCAGGCTGACCCCGCAGGTGGGAAGCGACGGAGGTGCACATGTCCGGCCACTCCAAGTGGGCGACGACCAAGCACAAGAAGGCGGTCATCGACGCCAAACGCGGCAAGATGTTCGCCAAACTGATCAAGAACGTCGAGGTCGCCGCCCGGACCGGCGGGGGTGACCCGGCCGGCAACCCCACCCTGTACGACGCCATCCAGAAGGCGAAGAAGAGCTCCGTACCCAACGACAACATCGACCGCGCGGTCAAGCGCGGCTCCGGCCTGGAGGCCGGCGGCGCCGACTGGCAGACGATCATGTACGAGGGGTACGGGCCGAACGGTGTCGCCCTGCTCGTCGAGTGCCTGACCGACAACCGCAACCGGGCCGCCACCGAGGTGCGTACCGCGCTGACCCGTAACGGCGGGTCGCTGGCCGACGCCGGCTCGGTGTCGTACCTGTTCTCCCGCAAGGGCGTGGTGATCGTGCCCAAGGGCGAGCACTCCGAGGACGACGTCATGCTCGCGGTCCTCGACGCCGGCGCCGAGGAGGTCAACGACCTCGGCGAGGCCTTCGAGGTGGTCAGCGAGCCAGGCGACCTGGTCGCGGTACGCACCGCGTTAATCGACGCCGGCATCGACTACGAGTCCGCCGAGTCCTCCCTGGTGCCGAGCATGAACGTGCCGCTGGACGAGGACGGCGCCCGGCGGATCTTCAAGCTGATCGACGTCCTGGAGGACTGCGACGACGTGCAGAACGTCTACGCGAACTTCGACGTCTCCGACGAGATCATGGCTGCCGTCGGCTGACCGGGCGTCGTTCACCGCCCTAGCATCCCTCGGACTGCCAGGAGCCCAGCGAGTAGCCGGAGAGTGAAACTCTCCGGCTACTCGACAGCAAGGGATTCGAGAGAGTGGGGTTGCCGTTAATGTGCTTCTCCGAGCAAGGCATAGACTGTTCGCCCTGGCTTCGGTTCTCGCGGTTCTAGTATGCGGTTCAGTGACCTATGCGTGCACGTCAGGTGGGTCCGCTGGTGTCGAGCTCGTTCTGAGAGTTCAGGCTGAACACTGTCCGAGTAATGCCAGTAGGTGCTACTTGCTGCCGCTGCCAGAATCCGATGTAATGGTCTCCGGTCCGGAAATATCTATGTCGGGTCAAACCGATGGCTCGGGAGTTGCACGTTTCTGGCTCCAAAAGCCTGGAACTTACGTCGTGCGTGTGGATTCATTCGCAATCTTTCCCAGCACCCTATCCAAGACTCTGGCGATCGATGACGAGGACGCCGCACTGGGGGGTAGTGTCGCAGTGGAGCTGACGGGCCAGCTCGCCTCGTAGTAATCATCGGCTGCTAGTAATCCGCACCCTGAGCGGATCACTAGAGCGGCGCGTCAAGAGCCCCGGACCCATCCAGGTGGGTCCGGGGCTCTTGTCGTCCGTCCGTACGCGGATTCAGTTGTGCGTCTTCGCCACCTCGACGAAACGCGACCAGGCGGTCGGGTGGAAGGTCAGGGTGCCGCCGTCGCGGTTCTTGGTGTCCCGGACGTGGACGCGGCCGGGAAGGTTGTCTGCGACCTCGACGCAGTCGCCGGTGCCGTTGCTGCGGGTGCTCTTGCGCCAGCGTGGCTCATCTGTGTTCATTCAGCGTCCTCAGGATCAGGTCTCGGGACTGGACCACGGGCAGGGCCAGCGCGTCAATCTCCTCCCAGGCTAGCTCCAGGTGTCCGAGGTCGCCACGGGTGGTCGGCGCGTGGCCGGTCAGTTGGTCATCGAGATGGCCCGATCGCCGGCCGTCCGACAGGTGGGCGATCACGAACGCTCCGGAGAGCCCGACGTGGATGCCCTCCGACTCGGCCGGGATCACCCGGATCCGCACGTGTGGTCGGTGACCCACCTCTACCAGGTGCCCGAGCTGGTCCTTCAGCACCTCGCTCGGCCCACGCCGCAGCACCACCTCGCCGATGATCGCCGACAGCCCCACCGGGTCGTCCCGGTCGATCGTCGCCGCCTGGCGTTCCCGCCGCTTGGCGACCAGCGCGTCGACCTTGCCGGCGTTCGACGGCACGGCCGAGAAGACCTCGCGCATGTACGACTCGCACTGCAACAGCCCCGGCACCAGCATCGGTGCCCAGCTGCGCAGCAAGGTCGCCCGGCGCTCCTGGTCGAACCAGGAGCGCAGCCACGGCTGCCGGTCCTCCCGCGCGTCCTTGGCCGCTCGTTGGATCTCGTTTCCGGTGCCGAAGAACTCGTCCATGCGCTCCGCTGTGCCCTCCTGCGGCACCAGCTTTCCCGACTCGAAGGACTGCACCAGGGACTTCGATACGCCGATCGCCGCCGCGAGCCGGTCCTGAGCCATCTTCCGGCTGGTCCGTAACTCGCGCAGGCGGGCTGGCAGGGAAGGTAGGTCATTCACGATTATCACCCCGAATGGTCGGTCGACAGGTGTGCCATCGTCGGGCAGTGGCCGAAACCATCTTCCGCTCACTGCCGGGAACAGTCCAGGGTGGAAATCGACGGAGGTGCAACCCGGTCGACTCCACCCGAGGGGGTACGGATGATCAGGAACGACGGAATCGGTGGTGAACCACGCCTCGCGCGATATCGATCTTTCCAACACGACCCGAACGACACGTCGAGCGCGGAGCGCGCGGATGCTTGCCCGCCTGCTCCGCCCAGGTCGGCAGAGTCCTCGGTGGCCGCCCGGTCCCCGGAGCTGTCCCGGGCGGTCCACGACGCGAACTCGACCGCCCGCACCCACATCCCGAACCGGACCACCGGGGAATGCCACCGGTGCGGCGGCGTACCCGGACCCTGCCGGCCGTTTCGGCGGGCGATCGCCATCCTGGACCGGTGGGACCCGAGTAGTGCCCGGCGGATTCGCGCCGTACTGCATCTTTCTGGGTTGATGCCCGCCGGCTACCCGCACGACGGCCGGGACGAGTCCGCCGAGTCGTACGGGGCGTCGGACGATGCCTGACGATGAAGCTCTGGTGTGCCCCGGTGATCTGGTGGCGCTGCGGCAGTGTGACCACGTGGACGCCGATCGCCCGGTCCGGCTCCGGGTTGAGGAGGTATGGCCGTCCCCGGAGTGGTTCTCGTGGGTGACGCTCTACGGTCGGGAGGTCAGCGACGACCCGCGGCGGCACGGCAGCATTACCAGCGTGCGGGCGTACCGTGACGCGCTGCGTCAGCCCGGGGCGGTCACCACGACGCCGGCCCCGGTGTGCGCCTACTGCCGCGAGCGGCTCGCGACGGGCATCCCCATCGTTTCCCCGGCCCCTCCTCGGGACCCGACGCTTCCGGGCCCCTCCTGAACGCCCCGGGGCGTCGCGCCCGACCGCTTCCCCACGGCTCACCGGTCGCCGGGTACCCGGCAGCCCTCTCGGGTCAAGTCCCCGTTGTCCCGGAGGGCCGACCCGGCACGGTCGAGCTCGCGCGGTCCCGCTGGACCGCCCTCCACTCGGAGGAACGGATGGGAGATCCGGGCGGACGCCCCGGGGCCTAGCACTCATTGAGCTTGATGCCACAGGTGCATCTTGATGCACCTGTGGCATCAAACCGTCGGAGGCACTATGGGGTCCCGAGAGCCGGCACGGGCACAACGTGCACCTGCCGGCCGAGCGGAAAACCTTTCCCTGGGAGATGCCATGGTTGAGACGCAACTGCATCTTGATGAGGAACTGTTGGCGGAAGCCGCTGCCGCGTTGGGCACGACCACGGAGCAGGAGACGGTGACCGATGCTCTCCGACAGGTGGTGAAAGCAAGCCGTGAACGGCGGCGACAGGCACTGACTGATCTGCAGGAGATCGCCGCCTCCGGTGGCTTCCACCTCGACCGCCTCGATGGACTCGACCGGTGAGACCAACTGGTCGACACCGGAGTCTTGCGCCGCGCGCCCTCGCTGCCGGGATACGCGGACGTGGCCACGACTGCCTGCTGCTCGGTGCCGCGCGGTTTGACAACGTCTCCTAGCGTCACGGGGACGTCAAAGATCACCTGAGCCGGCGGCTTCTCCGCTGTCGTGGTTCGGGTGCGCAGACCCAGTCGCAAACAGAGCCGGAAACGAGGACACGATGGCCAACAGGAAACTCGCTGCCGCAGTTGCCCAGATCGCCGTGCTCGGCGTACTCGGGCTCATCGCCGCGGGCTGTTCGTCGACGGAGGAGACGCCGTCGACGAACGTCGAGCAGACAGCGGCGCCGTCGCAGGCCGACGAACCGGCCGACGGCGCCGATGCCGGCGGTGACACCAGCACCGCGGCGGAGCCACTCCCGTACACCGAGGAACTCAACGGGCGCAGGCTCACCGTCGAATCGTTCGGCACCTCCGCCGCCGGCTCCCCACTGTGGGAGGTCGGCGAGGGCAACGAGGTGCTGTACCTCCAGGTGAAGATCGAGAACGTCGACGCCGAACCCTGGGAGTCGAACGTCGTGCAGTTCTTCCTCCTCGACGAGTCGGACGAAACCTACGCACCGTCCTTCTACGACGCCGAGGTCGGGGAAGCTCCGGACGCGGTCACCCTCGCCCCCGGTGATTCGGTCGAGGGGTACGTCCCGTTCGAGGTCCCCGCCGGCACCACCGGCCTGCGCCTGGAGTACGCGGTCGACCTGAGCCAGAACGCGGTCATCGACGTACAGCTGAACTGACGTACCGGCCGGGTGGTTCCGGTGCGCGTGTCGGCTGTCCCGGCCCGCCGCTGGTTGGCTAGGGTGTCGAACACACGTACGTGTGGCGGTGGTGTCGGCTGGGGGAGGATCGGCGGTGCGGGTGCTCGGGGTCGACCCCGGCCTGACGAGGTGCGGGATCGGCGTGGTGGAGGGCGTGCCGGGCCGGCCGTGCCGGCTGGTCGCGTACCACGTGGTGCAGACCGACCCGGGCGACGACCTGCCGGACCGACTGCTGCACCTCGACGAGCGGTTGACCGCATTGGTCGCCGAACACCAGCCGCGCAGCGTGGCGGTCGAGCGGGTGTTCAGCCAGCACAACGTGCGTACCGTGATGGGCACCGCGCAGGCCAGCGCGGTGGCCGTGCTGGCCGGCGCGCGGGCCGGGCTGCCGGTGCGGACCTACACCCCGAGCGAGGTGAAGGCGGCGGTGACCGGCTCCGGCCAGGCCGACAAGGCCCAGGTGACCGCGATGGTCACCCGGCTGCTGCGGCTGGACCGCCCGCCGCGCCCGGCGGACGCCGCCGACGCGCTCGCCCTGGCGATCTGCCACATCTGGCGAGGTGGTACGCATGACCGGTTGGCCGCCGCTCAGCGGGCGGCGCGGAGCGGAGGTGCCCGATGATCGCAAGTCTGCGCGGGGTGGTGCTGGCGGTCGCGCCGGACAGCGCGGTGATCGAGGTCGGCGGGGTCGGTCTGGCGGTGCACTGCGCCCCGGGCACCCTGGCCAACCTGCGGCCCGGCGGCCCCACCCGGCTGGCCACCAGCCTGGTGGTCCGCGAGGACTCGCTCACCCTGTACGGCTTCGCCGACGACGACGAGAAGCAGCTGTTCGAGCTGCTGCAGACGGCCAGCGGGGTCGGGCCCCGGCTGGCGCAGGCGGTGCTGTCGGTGCTCACCCCGGACGCGGTGCGCAAGGCGATCGCGAACGCCGACACTGCGGCGCTCACCCGGGTGCCGGGGATCGGCAAGAAGGGCGCCGAGCGGCTGGTGCTGGAGCTGCGGGACCGGATCGGGCCGGTGGCGGTGGGTGCCGACGGCGCGGCCGGGGTGACCGCCGGGGCGTGGCCGGAGCAGGTCCGGCAGGCGCTGGTCGGGCTGGGCTGGACCGCCGGGCAGGCCGACCAGGCGGTGGTCGCCGTGGCGGAGCGCCTGGACGGCCCGCCGCCGCCGGTCCCGGTGCTGCTCAAGCAGGCGATCAGGCTGTTGGGTAAGAGCCGGTGAGTGGCGACGTCGAGGGCCTGGTGTCGGCGTACGCCAGCGACGCCGAACGCGACGCGGAGGTCAGCGTCCGGCCGCGCCGGCTGGCCGAGTTCATCGCCCAGCACCGGGTCCGCGACCAGCTGGACCTGCTGCTGCGGGGGGCGATGGGCCGGGGTGCGCCGCCGGACCACATCCTGCTCAGCGGCCCGCCGGGGCTGGGCAAGACGACGCTGGCCAACATCGTCGCCGCCGAGCTGGGTTCGGGTATCCGGGTGACCAGCGGGCCGGCGATCGAGCGCTCCGGTGACCTGGCGGCGATCCTGACCAGCCTGGCCGAGGGCGACGTGCTGTTCATCGACGAGATCCACCGGATCGCCCGGCCGGCCGAGGAACTGCTCTACAGCGCGATGGAGGACTTCCGGGTCGACGTGGTGGTCGGCAAGGGGCCGGGTGCGACGGCGATCCCGCTGGATGTGGAGCCGTTCACCCTGGTCGGTGCTACCACCCGGGCCGGTCTGCTGACCGGGCCGATGCGGGACCGGTTCGGCTTCGTCGCGCATCTGGACTTCTACGAGTCGACCGAGCTGGAGGTGCTGCTGACCCGGTCAGCGGGGATTCTCGCGGTGCCGATCACGCCGGACGGGGCGGCGGAGATCGCCGGCCGGTCCCGGGGGACTCCGCGGATCGCCAACCGGCTGCTGCGCCGGGTCCGCGACTACGCCGAGGTGCGGGCGGCCGGGGTGGTCGACCGGGAGACCGCCCGGGCTGCGCTGGCCGTGTACGACGTCGACGAGCTGGGTCTGGACCGGCTGGACCGGGCGGTGCTGACCGCGTTGATCGGCTCGTTCGGCGGCGGCCCGGTCGGGTTGTCCACCCTGGCGGTGGCGGTGGGGGAGCAGCCGGACACGGTCGAGGAGGTGTGCGAGCCGTTCCTGGTGCGGGCGGGGCTGCTGGCCCGTACCCCCCGGGGGCGGGTGGCGACCGAGGCGACCTGGCGGCACTTCGGCCGGGTGCCGCCGCCGGGCACGCTCGGCGGCCCGGCCGTGCCGGGTGTTCAGTCCCGGGCCGGTACGGCAGGCGGCACGGTGTCCAATATGCCGGATTTATTCTCGGATGAGGCTTAGATTATCCCGTGATCTGAACGTGATCCGTGCCGATCACAGAGTTCACAGTCACAGCGACTAGACTCGCCGCGGTCTGTACGGCACTGAGATCCCGCCTCCGCAGAGCGTAACGGCGTCGCGAGTGGCTGACGAAAGGTTGTTGTTGTGTTCTTGGCGCAAGAGGGCGCGGGCGGCGCCAGCTTCATGCCCATCCTGATGATCGGCCTGCTCTTCGTCGTCATGTACTTCATGATGATCCGGCCGCAGCAGAAGCGGCGCCGCGAAGCCGAGCAGATGCAGTCGTCGATCAGTGCCGGCGACGAGGTCGTCACCATCGGCGGCCTGTACGGCACCGTGTCCAGCATGGATGAGGAGACGGTGATGCTCGAGGTCTCGCCCGGCGTGCACGAGCGTTACGCCCGACCGGCGATCGCCCGGGTGGTGCCGAAGACCGACGCCAGCGCGACGACCGAGTCCGCCCCGGCGGACGAGGTGCCGACCAAGGACTGAGCCACCCCGGGTCGTCAGACCCGAGTTACATCGACGATACTGATCGTTGTGTTGCCGGTCACGACCGCTCGACCAGACGGTCGCGGCTGGTACGACGACCACCCCACCGCCGCTCGCACCAGTGGCACCAAACCGCTGCCGCCCGGGGCACCAGCGGCCGAACCGCGCAGGGAGACAGGACCGCCGTGGCACCACCTCAGGGACAGATGCGCCCCGGGCGGCAACTCGCCGCACTCGGGCTCATCTTCGCCGTCCTCTACCTCATGGTGTTCTTCGCCGGAGCCAGCGGTAGCTGGCAGGACCGGCTGGAGCCCAAACTCGGCCTGGACCTGATCGGTGGCACCCGGGTCACCCTGGAGGCGACCACCGAGGACGGCAGTGCGCCGCCGGCCGCTTCGCTGGAGCGGGCCCGCGACATCATCGAGAACCGGGTGAACAGCCTCGGCGTCTCCGAGGCCGAGGTGGTCACCGAGGGCGACCGCAACATCGTCGTCTCGCTGCCCGGCCAGAACCGCGACCTCACCGAGATCGGTAACGCGGCCGAGCTGCGGTTCCGCAAGGTGCTCAAGGCCACCGACGGCGGTGAGCCGATCCAGCCGCAGGCGTCCCCGACGCCGAGCGAGGGCACCGGCGAGGAGGGGGCCGAGGCGTCGCCCGGTGCCTCGCCCGATGCTGAGGCTTCGCCGGGTGCGGATGCGTCGCCGGAGGCGGAGGCCGAGCAGAGCCCGCCCGCCGGTGGCGAGGGCGGCATGGCCCAGCCGGACCCGACCGGCTCCGCCAGCCCCACCCCCGAGGCCAGCCCCAGCCCGGAGGCAAGCCCCAGCGCGTCCCCGACGCCCGCCGCGGACGCCGACGCCGACGGGCCGGCCGACCTCGCCGAGGTCCAGGCGAAGGTCGGCGAGGCGGCCTGGGCGGCGGCGACCGGCCTGCAGGCGCCGGCCGACTTCAGCGCCGACCCGACGCTGGCCGAGACCCTGGCCCCGTTCGGCGAGCTGACCCCGGCGGAGATCCGGGTGCTGCCGGCCGGCGTGCAGTTCAACGTGCCGTACGTGACCTGCGACAAGCTCCTGCTGCGCCAGGCCGGCTCGATCCGCGACGAGTCCCAGCAGGTCGTCGCCTGCGAGGGCCTGGTCAAGTACCTGCTGGACGAGGCAAAGGTGGTCGGCACCGACGTCAGCGACGCCAGCGGTGTGCTGGACCAGACCACCGGCCAGCCGGTGGTCAGCCTGAACTTCACCGGATCCGGCCAGCGGGCTTGGACCGAGCTGACCCGCGAGGCGTTCAACAACACCGACCAGGAGTGCGAGGCCAGCGCGCTCGGCCAGGACGGCAAGTGCCGGGTCGCGGTGGTCCTCGACAACGAGGTGATCTCCTCACCGGAGATCCAGGGCGTGCTCACCGGCGACTCGCAGATCACCGGCGACTTCACCCTCGCCACCGCCAACGAGCTGGCCGGCAACCTGCGCTACGGTGCGCTGCCGCTGACCTTCGAGCCGCAGGAGGCGCAGAGCATCTCCGCCACCCTTGGCACCGAGCACCTGCGCGCCGGGCTGCTCGCCGCCGGGATCGGAATGCTGCTGGTCGCAATCTACTCGTTCTTCTACTACCGGCTGCTCGGCATCGTGATCTTCCTCAGCCTGATTCTGTCGGCGCTGCTGGTCTTCGGTGCGATGGTGGTGCTCGGCCGGCAGATCGGCTTCACCCTCACCCTCGCCGGGATCGCTGGTCTGATCGTCTCGCTGGGTGTGGCGGCCGACTCGTTCGTGCTGTACTTCGAACGCCTCAAGGACGAGATACGTGAGGGTCGAAGTCCGCGCAGCGCCGTACCCCGGGCCTGGCTGCGCGCCCGGCGGACGATCATCTCGGCGAACGCCATCACCCTGATGGCGGCGGTCGTGCTCTACATCGTCTCGGTAGGCACGGTAAAGGGCTTCGCCTTCGCCCTCGGCCTGGCGACCGTGCTCGACCTGGTCGTGGTGTTCCTGTTCCGGCACCCGATCATGTCGATGCTGGCCCGGACCAAGGCGTTCCTGTCTCCCCGGGTGAGCGGCCTCGGCCGCGCGGTGAAGACCGAGGACGAGACCCCGATCCGCAACCCGCGCGTCAAGGAGGCCTGACATGAGCGGTTTCGCTGGACGCCTCTACCGGGGTGAGGCCAACCTTCCGATCGTCAGACGGCGCAACACCTGGTTCGTGATCGCCGCGGTGGTCGTCGTCCTCGCGATCGCAAGCGTCGCGATCCGGGGCTTCAACCTCGGCATCGACTTCCGCGGCGGCAACGAGTTCCAGGTGCCGGCGAGCGTCGGCACCCTGCTGGAGGCCGAGGACGCCCTCGACGCCGAGCTCGCCGAGCTGGACACCGCCGAGCCGCTCGAGGTGGTTTCCGGCCAGGAGGTCGGCGGCACCACCTACCTGTTCCGGACCGCAGAGCTCACCTCGGAGCAGACCGAGGCGTTCAAGCAGGGTCTCGCCGAGCGGCTCGGCATCGAGCAGTCGGCGATCAGCGACAGCCGGGTCAGCGGTGCCTGGGGTAGCCAGGTCACCCAGCGGGCGCTGCTCGGTCTGCTGGTCTTCATGGTGCTGGTCACCATCTACCTGGTGCTGCGGTTCGAGTACCGGATGGCGATCGCGGCGGTCGCCGGCCTGGTGCTCGACCTGCTGCTGACCGCCGGCATCTACTCGGCCTCCGGTTTCGAGGTCACCCCGTCGACGATCATCGGCTTCCTGACCATCCTCGGCTTCGCCCTCTACGACGTCGTAGTGGTCTTCGACAAGATCCAGGAGAACACCCGGGGCGTCACCGGCGGCAGCAGCCAAACGTACGGTGAGGCCGCCAACCTCGCGGTCAACCAGACCCTGATGCGGTCGATCAACACGTCGATCGTCGCGTTGCTGCCGGTCGGCGGGCTGCTGTTCATCGGCGCCGGTCTGCTCGGCGCCGGCACGCTCAAGGATCTCGGCCTGGTGCTGTTCGTCGGCATGGGCGCGGCCTTCTTCGTATCGATCTTCGTTTCCTCGCCGCTGGTGACGGTGCTCAAGGAGCAGGAGCCGAAGTACAAGCTGCACACCCAGCGGGTGCAGGCCAAGCGGTCCTCTCTGGCGGAGCGGGACAAGGCGCCGAAGCGGTCGCGTACCAGCGCCGGTGCCACGACCACGGCGGACGCCGAGCCGGCCGACGACGAGCCTGCGGCGGACGCCGCCCTGGCCGGCACCGCCCCGAAGGCCAGTGCCCGGCCGGCCGGCAAGCGTCAGTCCGGCGGCGGTCGCGGCGGCCGACCCGGCGGCGGGGGCCGTAAGCGCCCCAGCGGCGCGAAGCGTCGCTGACGATTCCCTCGGTGGTGTTCCGGAGGCACTGTCGCCGCCGGAACACCACCGGTCCCATCCGGCACGGAAAGGGCGCAAGGTGACGGAGACCGAGGCAGTGCTCGTCGGGGACAGTGGGGCCGAGACGGCCGCGTTGGTGGCGAGCCGGGTGATCGACGTACCGGACTTCCCTAAACCCGGCATCGTCTTCAAGGACCTGATGCCGCTGTTCGCCGACGGGCCGGCGTTCCGCGAGATCATCGACCGGATCATCGCCCACCACGGAGCGGACTCCTTCGACGTGGTCGCCGGCATCGAGGCGCGGGGGTTCGTGCTGGCGGCGGCGATTGCGTACGCCACCGGCACCGGGGTGGTTCCGGTCCGCAAGGCCGGCAAGCTGCCCCGGGCATCGTTCTCCGCCTCGTACGCGTTGGAGTACGGCGAGGCGGTCCTGGAGGTCCATCAGGATGCCTTCACCGCCGGTCAGCGGGTCTTGGTGGTCGACGACGTGCTGGCCACCGGCGGTACCGCTGCCGCTACCCTGGACCTGGTCGACCGGGCCGGGGGAACGGTGGTGGGTTTCACCGTCCTGCTGGAGCTGGGTTTTCTCGCCGGGCGGGACCGGCTCGCACCACGGTCGGTGCACGCGATGTGGCGGGTGTGAGCCGGCCGACGGGCAGCTCGGCCGACGGGCACAGCACCATCCGGACGGGTAATATTGCGGTCCCTGTCAGTCAGGGGCGCTGTCTCCTGGCTAGCGCGGTAGCAGCTCAGCCCGATACGGTCGGCTGAGTTCCGGCAGAGGTGAGGGAGGCCGGTGTCCCCCGACGTCGTCGCTCCTTCCATGGAGGGCACTGTGCATCCGACTGGCGAGGTCAACCCCACTGCGGGCGCGACCAACGACGAGGCACCCGGCTCTGCCGTCAATTCGGGCGGCCCCGACATCGCCGGTGAGCGCGGCGCGGCACCTGCGGCGGCCAACGGCGCGGCGAACGGCGCGGCAGCTCCGGCGGCGAACGGCGCGCTCGACCACCCCGGCGCGGCGGCGGCCGGCAACGGTTTCGGGTTCAACGGTGCGCCGACCGGGCGTCGGGTACGGGCCCGGCTGGCCCGGTTCAACGCCCCCTGGCAGGCGCCGCACATCCCCGAGGTGCTGGAACCGCTGATCGCCACCCACCAGCAGAGCCATCCGAAGGCCGACCCACGGGTGCTGCAGCGCGCCTTCGAGATGGCCTCCAAATGGCACTCCGGGCAGTACCGCAAATCCGGCGATCCGTACATTACGCATCCGTTGGCGGTTGCCACCATCCTCGCCAATCTCGGCATGGACACCACGACGTTGGTCGCCGCGCTGCTGCATGACACGATCGAGGACACCGACTACACCCTGGACGAGATGCGCGCCGACTTCGGCGGTGAGGTGGCGCTGCTGGTCGACGGGGTCACCAAGCTCGACCGGGTCAAGCTGGGCGACGCGGCCAAGGCCGAGACCATCCGCAAGATGGTGGTGGCGATGGCGAAGGACCCCCGGGTCCTGGTGATCAAGCTCGCCGACCGGCTGCACAACATGCGGACGCTGACCTTCCTGCCCAAGGCGAAGCAGGAGCAGAAGGCCAAGGAGACCCTGGAGATCCTGGCGCCGCTGGCCCACCGGCTGGGTATGAACACCGTCAAGTGGGAGCTGGAGGATCTGGCCTTCGGCACGCTGTTCCCGAAACGGTACGAGGAGATCAACCGGCTGATCGGGGAACACCAGCCGCAGCGCGACACCCAGCTGCGCAAGGTGACCCAGAAGGTGCAGGTCGACCTGCGCGCCGCGAAGATCAGGGCGGAGGTCACCGGCCGGCCGAAGCACCTCTACTCGATCTACCAGAAGATGATCGTCCGGGGGCGGGACTTCAACGACATCTACGACCTGGTCGGCGTACGCATCCTGGTGGACACGGTCCGCGACTGCTACGCGGCGCTCGGCGTGATCCACGCGAACTGGCAGCCGGTCCCCGGCCGGTTCAAGGACTACATCGCGATGCCGAAGTTCAACATGTACCAGTCGCTGCACACCACGGTGATCGGGCCCACCGGCAAGCCGGTGGAGATGCAGATCCGCACGTACGCGATGCACCGCACCGCCGAGTTCGGCATCGCCGCGCACTGGAAGTACAAGGAGCAGAAGGGCGCCACGGTCGTCGGCCCGCCGGCGCACATCGACGAGATGACCTGGCTGCGGCAACTGCTCGACTGGCAGCGGGAGGCGAGCGATCCGAGCGAGTTCCTCGACGCGCTGCGCTTCGACCTGTCCAGCCAGGAGGTCTACGTCTTCACCCCCAAGGGCGACGTGATCCCGCTGCCCACCAGCTCCACGCCGGTCGACTTCGCCTACGCCGTGCACACCGAGGTGGGGCACAAGTGCATCGGGGCGCGGGTCAACGGCAAGCTGGTGCCGTTGGAGTCGACGCTGTCCAACGGCGACGTCATCGAGATCTTCACCTCCAAGTCGGCGACCGCCGGCCCGACCCAGGACTGGCTGGGCTTCGTCAAGAGCCCACGGGCCCGCACCAAGATCAGGCAGTACTTCAACAAGGAACGCCGCGAGGAGGCGATCGAGACCGGCAAGGACGCGATCGCCAAGGCGATGCGCAAGCAGGGCATGCCGTTGCAGCGGATGCTCACCACCGACTCGTTGATGGCGATCGCCCGCGACCTGCACCTGGCCGACGTCGCCGCACTGTACGCGGCGGTCGGCGACAGTCAGGTCTCCGCGCAGTCGGTGGTGCAGCGGCTGATGGTCAGCCTCGGTGGCGAGGAGGGGGCCGCCGAGGACCTGGCCGAGTCGGCCGTCGCGACCCGTCCGCCCCGGGCCCGGCACAACGGCGCCGACCCCGGCGTGGTGGTACGCGGTGTCACCGACGTCTGGATCAAACTGGCCCGTTGCTGCACCCCGGTCCCGCCGGACACGGTGTTCGGCTTCGTCACCCGGTCCGGCGGTGTCAGCGTGCACCGCGACGACTGCTTCAACGCGGCCGAGCTCAAGGTGCAGCAGGAACGGCTGGTCGAGGTCAGCTGGAAGTTGACCTCCGCATCGACGTTCCTCGTCGCCATCCAGGTCGAGGCGCTCGACCGGCACAAGCTGCTGGCCGACGTGACCAGGGTGCTTTCCGAGGAGCGGGTGAATATCCTCTCGGCGACCGTGACCACCACCCGGGACCGGGTGGCGGTCAGCCGTTTCTCGTTCGAGATGGCCGACCCGAAGCACCTCGGCCATCTGCTCAACGCGGTTCGCAAGGTCGACGGCGTCTTCGACGCCTACCGGGTCACCTCCGGCACCTGACCGGAAAGCGCCAGGGGCATCGGGTGATGCCCCTGGCGCGCTGGTAGCGGCTCAGCGGGCTCGGCGGCAATCGCCCCGCCGAGCCCAAGCGGACTACTGCGGCTCGCTCACGGTCAGCGAGTTGATCAAAATGTCGTTGTTGGGGTGGCCGCCGCCGGGGGACGGCTCGAACGCGCCGTCGTGACCGGCCTCGGTGGCCTCCTGGATGACGTCGAGGCCCTCGGTGACCCGGCCGAGCACGGTGTAGTCCGGGCTGAGCTCGACGTCCTGGTAGATGAAGAAGAACTGGCTGCCGTTGGTGTCCGGGCCGCTGTTGGCCATCGCCACCACCCCGGCCGGGTAGGCGGGTCGGTCGTCGACCGGCAGGTTCTCGTTGGCGAACTGGTAGCCGGGCCCGCCGGTGCCGTCGGTGTCCCGGTAGCCTTCGCCGCTGGCGCTCGGGTCACCGCACTGCAGCATGCCGGGGAACATCCGGTGGCACTTGGTGTTGTCCCAGAACTGCTGGCTGGCCAGGTGGCTGAAGCTGGCCGCCGTGCAGGGCACCTCGGACAGGTCCATCTCCACCTGGATCTCACCGAAGTTGGTGTCCAGGGTCATCACCCGGGTGCCGCTGTCCGGCGGAGTGGTGGTCGGCGGCACGCCGACGTCCTTGACCGTCTCGGTGCGCTGCTCGGCGGGGATCTCGTTCCACACGCAGGTCACGCCGGCGTCGGCACCGTCGGCCTGGGGCGTGGTCTCGCTCTCGTCGTCCCCGAGGCTGGCGACCAGCCACACCGTGCCCGCGGCCACGAGCAGCAGGGCGACGCCGGCACCGATGCTGGCCTGCAACTGGCGGCGCTTGCGGGCCGCCTCGGCGCGCTGGGCCATCTCCTTTTCGAGGCGGGCCCGAGCCGCGGCACGCTGCCGCTCCCTGGTCGACGTCACGGTGGATCCTCCTGGATTCGGGTTGTCTGGTCTGGTCAGGACTGGCCGGCGGTGCCGTCGGTGCCCTCCGCGTCCGGCTCGGTGGCCGACGGGTCGTTGGTGGCCGGTGCCGAGGTGCTCGGGTCGGTCGACGGGGTCGCCTCGGTCTCGTCGGCCCCGATCGGCTCGCCGACGGTCAGGCTCTGGATGACCACGTCGGTCTCCGGCTTCACCTGGGCGCCGGCGGCGTTGTTCACCAGTGGGAGAGCGCCGATCGCCTCGACCGTGTCCATCCCCGAGGTCACCTTCCCGATGATCGGGTACGAGGGGAACTCGGTGGTGTAGTCCTCGAAGAAGATCTTGAACTGGCTGCCGTTGGTGCCCTGCGGCACGCCGACCGCGGCGACCGTACCGGCCGGGTAGAGCGGCGGATGGTCGGCCAGCGCCTGCGTCGGGTCGGCCGACGGGTCCAGCTGCGGCGAGACCGGCACGTTCTCGCTGAAGTACGAGTACGTCGGCCCGCCCTGTCCGGTGCCGGTCGGGTCGCCGCACAGGATCGCGCCCTCGTCGGTGATCTCGTGGCAGGTCGTGTCGTCGAAGAAGTTGCGGCTGGCCAGGTGGGCGAAGTTGGCGGCGGCGCAGGGCGCGGCCGCCAGGTCGAGCTCGACGGTGATCGGCTCACCCTGGTTGGTGGTGATCGTCATCGGCTGGACCCCCCGGTGCGGCGGGTCGGTGGTCTCCGGCGTGCCGACGTCGGTGAGGTTGCTGTTGGCGGCCGTGTCCTGCGGGGTCCAGGTGCAGATGCCGGCGGCCTCCGGGGTCTCCGGTTCGCCCTCGAAGGCGCCGAGCGCCCAGGCCGAGCCGCCGGCGATGAGCAGCAGCGCGAGGCCGGCGCCCACGCCGGCGCGGATCCGCCGCTTGCGCCGGGCCGCGGCGGCACGCCGGGCCATCTGCCGGTCGAGCTTCGCCCGCGCCAATTTGCGCTGCCGGTCCCTGCTGGAGGCCACCCGCGCTCCCCTTTCCTGATCATCCCTGCGCCGTGCGGCGGGTTGGTACGTGTCCTGCGGAGGGCGTGCCGGACCCGGGCGCCATTGCGGTGCGCCACGCCACACGCCCGCAAGAGTGTACGGGTATCGGCTGGGAAATTGTTGTACGAGGTCCGCTCCGTATCCAATCGGAGATCATCGCTGCCGTCACGGCCTCGGCGGGGCCGGCGGGTGTGCCCTGGCGGCCGCGCGTGTCGCGGCGGCTAGGCTCGACGTGGAGACGATTCCGGCGGCCCGCGCGGGCCGGCCGACGGAGAGGAGAGGTGTGCTCATCACCGGCTTCCCGGCGCAGGCGTTCGGCACCAACTGCTACGTGGTGGCCGCCGGGCCGGGCGAGCAGTGTGTCGTCGTCGACCCCGGTATCGGGGTGCTCGACCAGCTGGACCAGGTGCTGGCCGAGCACCGGCTGCATCCGGCGGCGGTGCTGCTCACCCACGGCCATCTCGACCACACCTTCTCGGTCGCGCCGGTCTGCGGGGCGCGCGGCATCACCGCGTACGTGCATCCGGGCGACCGGGAGATGCTGGCCGACCCGGCGAAGGGTCTGTCGACGGACCTGGCGGCGATGTTCGGCGGTCGGCTGCCGTACAGCGAACCGGACGACGTGGCCGAGCTGGCCGATGGTGCCACGCTGGTACTCGCCGGGTTGGAGATCACGGTCGACCACGCCCCCGGCCATACCGGTGGCTCGGTGCTGTTCCGGCTGCCCGGAGCCGGCTCGCCCTGGGACGCCGAGCAGGTCTGCCTCTCCGGCGACGTGCTGTTCGCCGGCTCGATCGGCCGTACCGACCTGCCCGGCGGCAGCTTGCCGACGATGATGACCAGCCTGCGGGACAAGGTCCTGCCGCTGGCCGACGACACCGTGGTGCTGCCCGGCCACGGCCCGGCCACCACCGTCGGCCGGGAGCGCGCCAGCAACCCTTACCTCCAGGAGGCCGCCGGTAGCTCCGCCGCCGCGCCGGCCCGACGTACCGGACTGTGACGAGGACTTTGAATGAGCAAGCCCAGGCCGATCTCCGGCTTTCCGGAGTGGCTGCCCCCGCAGCGGATGATCGAGCAGTACGTGATCGACCGGCTGCGCCGCACCTTCGAGCTGTACGGGTTCGCCCCGCTGGAGACCCGCGCGGTCGAGCCGCTGGACCAGCTGCTGCGTAAGGGGGAGACCTCGAAGGAGGTCTACCTGCTGCGTCGACTGCAGGCCGATCCAGACGCGCAGACCGGCGACGACGCTCTCGGGCTGCACTTCGACCTGACCGTGCCGTTCGCCCGCTACGTGCTGGAGAACGCCGGCAAGCTGCAGTTCCCGTTCCGCCGCTACCAGATCCAGAAGGTGTGGCGCGGCGAGCGGCCGCAGGAGGGCCGCTACCGGGAGTTCCTGCAGGCCGACATCGATATCGTCGACCGCGACGAGCTGGCCCCGCACCACGAGGCCGAGCTCCCGTTGATCATCGGTGACGCGCTGGCGAGTCTGCCGATTCCGCCGGTGCGGATCCAGGTCAACAACCGCAAGGTCTGCGAAGGTTTCTACCGGGGGATCGGGTTGACCGACCCGGATGCGGCGCTGCGGGCGATCGACCGCCTGGACAAGGTCGGCCCCCAGCAGGTGGCCGAGCTGCTGGCCGAGACGGCCGGTGCGAGCGACAGCCAGGCCAAGGCCTGCCTGTCGCTGGCGGAGATCTCCGCGCCGGACGCCTCGGTCGCCGACGCGGTAGGCGGCCTGGGCGTCGAGCACCCGCTGCTCGACGAAGGGCTGGCCGAGCTGGTGACGGTGCTGGAGACGGCGGCCGCGCACTCGCCCGGCCTGTGCGTGGCCGACCTGCGCATCGCCCGAGGGCTCGACTACTACACTGGCACCGTCTACGAGACCCAACTGCAGGGGTACGAGCGGTTCGGCTCGATCTGCTCGGGTGGCCGCTACGACGATCTCGCCTCGGCCGGGGCGGACCGCTTCCCCGGCGTCGGCATCTCGATCGGGGTGTCCCGGCTGCTGGGGCTGCTGTTCGGCGCCGACGCGCTGGCCATCTCCCGGCCGGTGCCGACCTGCGTACTGGTGGCGCTGCCGGCCGAGTCCGACCGGCCGGCCGGCAACCGGGTGGCCGACGCGCTGCGTCGGCGGGGGATCGCCGCGGAGGTGTCGCCGTCGGCGGCCAAGTTCGGCAAGCAGATCCGGTACGCGCAGCGCCGTGACATCCCGTACGTCTGGTTCCTCGGGGTCGACGGCGAGTCGGACAGCGTCAAGGACATCCGTTCGGGGGATCAGGTGTCGGCGGCTGCGGACGCCTGGTCACCGCCGTCAGCGGACCTCCGACCGGTGGTGACCGGCCAGTCGACATAGCGGACATACGGCGGTGATAGCCGCAAGATCATCGGGGAAAGTGGCGGTGCGGCGCGACATAACCTACGGTTGCGTAAGTTACGCAGTCGTAGGTTACCTCCGGTAGGGAGAACGTCGTTGACCGTCGCCACCACCACCCCGATGTCCCAGACCGCGCTGCTCGTCGAGCTCGAACCGGTGGTCGCCGAGAACCTCGACCGACACCTCGGCCTGGCCAAGGAGTGGTTCCCGCACGAGTACGTGCCGTGGAGCGACGGGCGGACCTTCGACGGCCTGCTCGGCGGTGAACCGTGGTCGCCGGAGGACACGCAGATTCCGGACGTCGCCCGTACCGCGCTGATCGTCAACCTGCTCACCGAGGACAACCTGCCCTCGTACCACCGCGAGATCGCCACCCTGTTCGGTCGCGACGGCGCCTGGGGTACCTGGGTGCACCGGTGGACCGCCGAGGAGGGTCGGCACGGCATCGCCATCCGGGACTACCTCACCGTCACCCGGGCGGTGGATCCGGTCGCGCTGGAGCGGGCCCGGATGGTGCACATGTCCAACGGGTACGCCAACCAGCACGACGACGAGGTGCTGCACTCGCTGGCGTACGTGTCGTTTCAGGAGCTGGCCACCCGGATCTCGCACCGCAACACCGGCCGGGCGACCGGTGACCCGCTCTGCGAGCGGCTGCTGGCCCGGGTCGCCGCCGACGAGAACCTGCACATGATGTTCTACCGCAACCTGCTCGGTGCGGCGTTCGAGCTGGCGCCGAGCCAGGCGATGCGGGCGGTGGCCGACGTGGTCGCCGACTTCCAGATGCCGGGCGTGGGCATCGAGGGCTTCGCCCGAAAGTCGGTGGCGATCGCCATGGCCGGCATCTACGACCTGCGGCAGCACCGCGACGAGGTGCTCGCGCCGGTGCTGCGCCAGTGGGACATCTGGAACGTCACCGGGCTGGACGCCGACGGCGAGGCGGCCCGGGACCAGATCGCCGCGCAGATGACCCAACTGGACACCGCCGCGTCCCGGTTCGAGACCCGGCGGGAGGAACGGCGCGCCCGCGGCCGGTGAGTGCCGCCGACACCTGAAGCAGGAGACGGTGTACGGGTCCCGTGGCTGGTCGGCCACGGGACCTTCGTCGTGTGTGTTTCGTCCACCGTGTCCGTCCGGTCTGTCGACCGCACAGTCGTTCAGGTTCGTTGTGAGACGGGCTTAACGCGTTGGAAATCGATGGGTCGAGATTCATGAAACCCGGCGTCCCTACGTTTCGTGGCACCACGACTTCGGCTGAAGGGGAGTTGGATGCCACGACGCTTCCGGGGCGGCCTCGCCGCACTCTGTATATTGTCGACATTGGTTGCCGCGACCGCCTGTGCGGAGGACCCCACGTCCTCGGCCGGGGGCGGCGGTGACTCCGACACCATCAAGGTCGGTATCCTGCACTCGCTGAGCGGCACCATGGCGATCAGCGAGGTCACCGTACGCGACGCAGAGTTGCTCGCGATCGAGGAGATCAACGCCGCCGGTGGCGTGCTGGGCAAGCAGATCGAACCCGTCGTCGAGGACGGTGCGTCGGACTGGCCCACCTTCGCCGAGAAGGCGCAGAAGCTCATATCCCAGGACAAGGTCGCCACCGTCTTCGGTGGCTGGACGTCGGCCAGCCGCAAGGCGATGCTGCCGGTCTTCGAACGCAACAAGGCGCTGCTGTGGTATCCGGTGCAGTACGAAGGGCTGGAGAGCTCCGAGTACATCTTCTACACCGGTGCCACCACCAACCAGCAGATCGTCCCGGCCCTGGACTACCTCGCCGAGCAGGGCCACCGGACGATCTTCCTGGTCGGCAGCGACTACGTCTTCCCGCGTACCGCCAACAAGATCATTACCGCGTACGCCGAGGCCAACGGCATGCAGATCGTCGGCGAGGAGTACACCCCGCTGGGCCACACCGAGTACAGCACCGTGGTCAACAAGCTGCAGCAGGCCCAGCCCGACGCGGTGTTCAACACCCTCAACGGCGACAGCAACGTCGCCTTCTTCAAGCAGTTGACCAGCGTCGGCGTCACCGCCGAGACGATGCCGACCGTGTCGGTCAGCGTCGCCGAGGAAGAGGTCGTCGGCATCGGCCCGGACAACGTCGCCGGCCACCTGGTGGCCTGGAACTACTACCAGACCACCGAAGGCGGACGGAACACCGCCTTCGTCGAGGCCTTCAAGGCCAAGTACGGCGCGGAGAAGGTCACCTCCGACCCGATGGAGGCCGGATACAACGCGGTCTACCTGTGGGCGGCGGCGGTCGAGGCGGCCGGCAGCACCGACGTCGAGGCGGTCAAGGAGGCCGCCGGCGGGATCAGCATCGAGGCCCCGGAAGGCACGGTCACCATCGACGGCGACAACCAGCACGTCTACAAGACGGCCAGGATCGGCGTGGTGCAGCCCGACGGCCAGATCCAGGAGGTGTGGAACTCCGGTGAACCGATCAAGCCGGACCCGTACCTGACCGGCTACGACTGGGCCGAAGGCCTGTCCTGACCGGTCGGTAGCAAGCGGAGGGAGGCGCCCGCCATGGCGGTACTCAACCAACTGGTCATCGGCGCGAGCATCGGAGCGGTGCTGCTCCTGATCGCGCTGGGACTGACGTTCACCTTCGGACAGATGGGCGTCATCAACATGGCCCACGGGGAGTTCATCCTGGCGGGCGCCTACACCGCGTACATGATGCAAGGGCTGGTCGGGGCGCAGGCCGTCCCGGCCGCCCTGCCGGTCGCGTTCCTCATCGCCGGCACCATGGGCCTGATCCTGGAACGGCTGGTGATCCGGCGGTTCTACGGTCGGCCGCTGGACACGCTGCTGCTCACCTTCGGCGTCAGCCTGATCCTGCAGCAACTCGCCCGGGACATCTTCGGCGCGCCCAACGTGCAGGTCACCGCACCCGGCTGGCTCACCGGCGGGATCGACGTGGCCGGCGTACAGCTGCCGTACAACCGGATCTTCATCATGGCCCTCGCTGTCGGCTGCGTGGTGGCGATCTCGCTCTACCTGAGCAAACTGTCCTACGGCCGACGGATGCGGGCGGTGATGCAGAACCGCGAGCTGGCCGCGGTGACCGGGGTGGCCACCCAGCGGGTCGACCAGCTCACCTTCTTCATCGGCTCCGGCCTGGCCGGCGTCGCCGGGGTGGCGCTGACCCTGATCGGCCCGGTCGGGCCGTCGCTGGGCACCTACTACATCGTGGACGCGTTCCTCGTCGTCGTCGCCGGGGGACTCGGACAGCTGCGCGGGGCGGTGATCGCGGCGGTCGCCCTCGGCGCGATCAACAGCTTCGTCGAATTCTGGACCGATGCGAGCCTGGCCAAGGTGGTGGTCTTCGCGGTGATCGTGGCCTTCCTCCAGTTCCGTCCGCAGGGCATGTTCGTCCTCCGTTCCCGGGCGCTGACATGAGCGCGGCCCGGACGACCACCCCCGCCACCGGGCCGGCCCGGCCGGCCACCCGCTGGCCCGGACCGGTCGGCTTCGTCGCCGGCGGCGTGCTGCTGCTGGTCGTGGCACCGCTGGTGCTCAGCCCGTTCCGGCTCGACCTGCTCGCCAAGTACCTCTGCTACGCGATCGTCGCGGTCGGCATCTACCTGGCCTGGGGGCGCGGCGGCATGCTGACCCTCGGCCAGGGCGTGTTCTTCGGCCTCGGCGGCTACGCGATGGGCATGCACCTCAAACTCGCTGACGCCGGCGAGGGCAACCTGCCCGACTTCATGGTGTGGAGCGGCGTGGAGACCCTACCGGCCATCTGGGGTCCGTTCCGCAGCCCGGCGTTCGCCCTGGCCATGGTGGTGGTGCTGCCCACCGTGGTGGCGCTGATCCTGGGCACCCTGGTGTTCCGCCAGCGGGTGCGCGGCGCCTACTTCGCCGTACTGTCCCAGGCCCTGGCCGCCGCGTTCGTGATCCTGCTGGTCGGCCAGCAGGGCCTGACCGGCGGCACCAACGGGCTGACCAACGTGCAGTTCTTCTTCGGCCTCGACCTGTACGACCCGACGCAGAAACGGATCGTCTACTACATCGCCGTCGGTGCGCTCGGCCTGGTGTTCCTCGCCGCCTGGCAGCTCACCCACTCCCGGTTCGGCAAGCTCCTGGTCGCCATCCGCGACGGTGAGGACCGCGTCCGCTTCCTCGGCTACGACCCGGCCGTGGTGAAGACCATCGTGTACGCGCTGTCGGCGGCCATGGCCGGCGTCGCCGGCGCGCTGTTCGTGCCGGTGGTCGGCATCCTCGGCCCGGCCGACCTCGGCGTCGTACCGTCGATCGAGATGCTGGTCGCGGTCGCCATCGGCGGGCGGTTCTCGCTGGTCGGTGCGGTCGGCGGGGCGATCCTGTTCAACTACGGCAGTACGGTGCTCAGCGAGCAGTGGCCGTCCGGCTGGCTCTATCTGCTCGGTGGCCTGTTCATCGCGGTGATGATGTGGGCGCCGCGTGGTCTCGCCGGGCTGCTCGCCGACGGCTGGGCGGCGGTCCGGCACCGCTGGCCCGGCCGTGCCGGACCAGCCGCACCGGTCTCCCCGGCGGCCGCCACGGACGGCGCGGCCACCGACGCCGCCGGGCAACCGGCGGAGACCACTGTCGGGGTCGGAGGTGCGAAACCGTGAGCGGCAAACTGGAGGTACGCGGCCTCGACGTCGTCTTCGACGGCTTCCGGGCGATCAGCGACCTCGACCTGACCGTCGAGCCGGGGGAGCTGCGCTTCCTGATCGGCCCCAACGGTGCCGGCAAGACCACCCTGATCGACGTGGTCACCGGCCGGACCCGGCCGGCGTCCGGCTCGGTGCGGTTCAACGGCCAGGAGCTGGTCGGCCGACGCGAACACCGGATCGTCCGGCTCGGCATCGGCCGGACCTTCCAGACGTCGGTGGTCTTCGAGCAGCTCACCGTGCTGGAGAACCTCGACCTGGCGGCCAGCTTCCGCCGGCGGATGGTCGGCCTGCTGCGCCGCCGGCGCGGTGTCTCCGACCAGGTGTCCCGGGCGCTGGACACCACCGGTCTTGCCGACCTGGCGTACCGGCCGGCCGGGGTGCTCTCCCACGGGCAGCGGCAGTGGCTGGAGATCGGCATGCTGATCGTGCAGCAGCCCAGTCTGCTGCTGCTCGACGAGCCGGTGGCCGGGATGAGCCGCAGCGAGCGGGACCGCACCGGTGAGCTGCTGCGTGAGGTCGCCAAGGACCACACGGTGATGGTGATCGAGCACGACATGGAGTTCCTGCGCCGGTTCGCCAGCACCGTCACCGTGCTGCACGAGGGCCGACTGCTCTGCGAGGGCACCGTCGCTCAGGTGCAGGCCGACCCGCGCGTGCAGCAGGTCTACCTGGGGCGCTCCGGTGAGGACGGTGCCGAACCCGCCGTACCGTCGGCTGGTTCCGCACCGTCGACCGCTGCCGGACCGTCAGCCGCTCAGGAGGCGTCGTCGTGAGTGCCATGTTGACCGTCGAGTCGCTCGACGTCGCGTACGGTCGGGCCCAGGTGCTGTTCGGGGTCGACCTGCAGGCCCCGGCCGGGTCGCTGGTCTGCGTGATGGGCCGCAACGGAGTCGGCAAGACCACCCTGCTGAAGGCGATCACCGGGGTGCTGCCGGTGCGGTCCGGCCGGGTGACCTTCGCCGGTCGGGACATCACCAGGCTGCGCACCCACGAACGGGTCCGGCTCGGTCTCGGCTACGTCCCGCAGGGCCACGAGACGTTCCCGCAGCTGACCGTCGCGGAGAACCTGCAGGTGGCGGTCGAGGCGGCGCGGACCGACAAGGCGGCGGTCGACGAGGCGCTGGACCTGTTCCCGGCGCTGCGCGGGCTGCTGCGCCGCCGGGCCGGGTTCCTCTCCGGCGGCCAGCAGCAGCAGTTGGCGATCGCCCGTGCCCTGGTCACCCGGCCGAAGATGCTGCTGCTCGACGAGCCGACCGAAGGCATCCAGCCGTCGATCATCATCGAGATCGAGGAGGCGATCGAACGACTGCACACCGAGGCCGGGCTGGCGATCCTGCTGGTCGAGCAGTATCTCGAACTGGCGCTGCGGCTGGCCGACCGGTTCGTCATCCTCGACGCCGGTGAGGTGGTCCGGGCCGGCGACAAGGAGGACCTGCGCGACGAGTCGGTCCGCCAACTGCTGTCGGTGTGACCCAGCCGGCCTGACTCCCTGTCGGCGGTCGTCACTCGGTCGGTGGCAGCTCGAACAGCAGGCAGGACGAGGTGGCGTGGGCGGCGAGCCGGCCGGCGGCGTCGGTCAGCTTCGCCTCGGCGTACGCGGTGCGCCGCCCGCGCTGCACGATGGTGCCCTCGCAGCGCAGCGTCCCCGAGGCGAGCGTCACCGGGCGCAGGAACTTCACGTTCAGGTCGATCGAGGTGTAGCTCGTCCCGGCCGGCAGCACCGAGTGCACCGCGCAGCCGGCCGCGGTGTCCAGCAGGGTCGAGATGATACCGCCGTGCACCGTGCCCAGGGCGTTGTAGTGGAACTCCTGCGGGGTCAGCACGGTGACCACCCGGCCATGCTCGGGCTCCAACCCTTCGAGGCCCAGCATCACCATCACCGGTGGGGCGGGGATCTCACCGGACGCCATCGCCTGCAACTGGCCCAGCCCGTCGAGGCCGTTCAACGCCGCCAGCCGCACCGTGGCGGGGTCGGTCCACGAGAAGGTGCGGCTGCGCTGCGCCGCGTCCGGCGCCGGCTGCTGAGTCTGTGTCATAGACGCAGCCTGGCAGCCGGTTGCTAGGTCTGTCAACAAGACCTAGCCTGGTCGGGGTGAGACCTACCGCACTCGACTGGTCCATCGACAACTGCACCATCGCCCGCACCATGGAGATCATCGGCGAGCGGTGGACCGTCGTCGTGCTCCGCGAGGTCTTCAACGGCGTACGCCGGTTCGACCAGATGCGCGAGCGCACCGGCGTGCCCCGCCAGGTGCTGACCAACCGGCTCACCATGCTGGTCGACCAGGGCCTGCTGCGCCGGCACCCGTACCAGGAACCGGGGGAGCGGCAACGCTACGAGTACCGGCTCACCGGCAAGGGCCTCGACCTGTGGCCGGTGCTGGTCGCCCTGCTGCAGTGGGGCGACCGGTACTGCGTCGACCCGGACGGCTCCCCGCTCGCCGTCGCGCACCGCGACTGCGGGGCCGAGGTCGGCGTCACGATGCGCTGCGCCGCCGGCCACGACGTCGCCGACCCCCGCGACGTACTTCCCCGCCCCGGCCCCGGTGCCCGCCGCCGCGAACCGACCGGCTGAAGCCCTACGCTGCGGGCGTGCACATAACGCGCCTGCTCGGTCCTGGACGCCGGCCGCGCGGCACACCACCGCGTCCGGCAGTGGTACGGCAGCGCCAGCCAGCTGCGGCGGGCGTCGCGCAGCTTCTCGTCGAGGGTTGATCCACCCGGGCCTGCCAGTGGCTCTGCCCGACTTCCTCGGGCAGAGCCACTGGCGGCATCCAGGGTTACGACCAGCATCTCGCTGGAGACTGTCGGTCGGGGCGCATGTGTACGGTCGTGACTACCAGTTCGGGGGGAGGTAGTTGGTCTTGGTCACCCCGCGGTTGGTTTTGCTGATGCGGTAGTTGGACCCGCAGTTCGCCTTGGAGTACCCGCCGATGCCCACGCCGTTGCCGTAGGCGGTCTTCGTCGTGCCCGAGTTCACGTGGATGCACTTGGTCCAGGCACGGTAGAAGCCTGTGCCACCCCGACACATGACCCCGTAGGTGGCGGTCCCGGGGGTAGCGTTGCAGTTCGTCGGCAGCGCGAGCGCCGGCGCGGCGGTGACCGTGACAACACCGAAGGTCGAAATGAGCGCAAGGGTCAGGGAGACCGCTACCCGTTTCGCGGTGCTGAGCCTGTGCCCCGCCCCGTTTTCTCTTTCTCGCACCTTTTTGGCCCTCTCTGTCTGTCGGTCGGTTCCAACGTCGGCATCATGTCCATAGCTTTCGCGGTGCGGTTTTCGCGCCGTCAAGCCATAGATTGACATCGCCCCCTGCTGAAGCAGGGAGATTCGACCCTCACGGGTTGAGGTTCCTGCTTCGCCGACCACAGCCGACCCGAATCAACGGCAAGGGACGGGATACCGCCCATCGGTCCTACGCAGTCTCCGCAGACGTCACTTCCCACCAGCCCGGCGGTAGACCCGACCGGCTTGGTCATCACCGGAAGGGCAACGCCACGCTAGCACACCTGTTCGCATGCCGGATGTCCTGTTCCTCCCCGGGCTGAACGGCCGGAGTATCCACGAAAGACCTCTGATGGAGATCATCAGGTTGGCTGCCAACGAGATCGCCGACTCGGTAAAGCTCCATCATGTACAAGCCAACGGGTCCGCCGCAACTGCAACTCTGTCACCGGCCTCGAAGATCATGTGACGTGGGCCTTGCCCGGACCGCCACCTTGGCCTCGGCTCGCACGGCGATCCTTATGAGACACAGCCCTAGGCCCCGGATCCGGCGGCGGCGTGCCGCTGGTGGTAGGCGCGGACCCGGTCCTCCACCTCGGCGCGTAGCGTCAGGAACTCCGGCAGCCGTTTGACGGCCAGATCCCGGGGTGTGCCATCGCGGTCCGGCGGCAGCTGCACCGGCAGGTCGGCGGCGACCCGGCCCGGGTCGCCGGCCAGCACCACCACCCGCTGGCCGAGGAAGACCGCCTCCTCGACGTCGTGGGTCACCATCACCACGGTGGTGCCGGTGTCGGCCCACACCCGGCGGACGAACAACTGCATGTCCTCCTTGGTCTGCACATCGAGGGCACCGAACGGCTCGTCGAGCAGCAGCACTCGCGGTTCGCAGGCCAGCGCCCGGGCGATCGCCACCCGCTGGCGCTGCCCGCCGGAGAGCTGCTTCGGCAGCGCGTGTCGCAGCCCGGTCAACCCGGTCTCAGTCAGGTACCAGGCGACCCGCCGGGCCCGTTCGGCCCGACTGACCGGCAGCAGCTCCAGCCCGAACGCGACGTTGCGTTCCACCGTCCGCCACGGATACACGGCACCGCTCTGCAGCACCAGCCCCCGGTCCGGACCCGGCCCGGTGACCGGCGCACCGTCGAGCAGCACGGTGCCCCGGCTCGGCGTGGACAGCCCGGCGATCAGCGACAGCAGGGTGGACTTGCCCGACCCGGATGCGCCGACCAGGCAGACGAACTCGCCCCGGCGTACCGCCAGATCCACGCCGTCGAGCGCGTGCAGCGAACCGCCGGCGATGGTCCGGAAGTCCTTGCCGACGCCGTCGAGGCGCACCAGCGGCGCGTCGGTGGTCGGGGCTACTGACCCGGCTTCCGCTGCTTTCACGCTGCCCACCTCCCGACCCGGTCGCGGGTCGTCCGCAGCGCCAGGTCGATCGCCACCCCGATCAGGGCGATCACGATCAGTACGGCGAAGATGTTGTCGAGCTGGTTGAACCGCTGCGACCGGACGATCCGGTAGCCCAGCCCGGACTGGGCGTTGATCAGCTCGGCGACCACCACGAAGTTCCACGCCGCCGCCGCGTTGACCCGGATCGCGTCGATCATGCCGGGCAGCGAGTGCGGCACGATCACCTTGCGCAGCACCTCGAACCGACGGGCACCGAGGGTGTACGACACGTCGATCAGTCCGGCCGGCACGGTGCGGACCACGTTTGCGGTCATCAGGGTGTTGAAGAAGACCGTCGCGATGAAGATCAACGCCACCTTGGACGGCTCGCCGAGCCCCAGCCAGATGATCAGCAGCGGGATGAACGCGCTGGCCGGCAGGTACCGCAGCAGACCGATCATCGGCTCCAGCGCCGCCCGACCGGCCTGGAAACTGCCCATCAGCAGGCCGAGCGGCACCGACACCGCCACCGCCAGGCCGAAGCCGCGCAGCACCCGGCCGACGGTCGCGGCGGTGTCGGTCCACAGCTGACCCGTCCGGGCCATCTCCACCCCGGCCGCCACCGACTCCAGCGGCGACGGCAGGAAGTCCGGCTGCCCGTCGACCAGCATGCTGCCGATCTGCCAGGCGGCCAGTGGCACCACGATCGAGGCGACCGTCAGCGTCCAGCGACCGGCCGCCGGGATCGGCGTCCGGATGGCCAGCAGCGCCGGCACCCGGCGGGCCGGACGCCGCCGGGGCAGCGGCCCCCACGACGCCCGGTCCACACTGTCAGCGGTCGCCGCCGGTTCCCGGGTGACGGTCACGGCGAGACCGTCGCCACGAACTGCCCGTCGAGCAACCCGTCCAGCGGCGGTGCCTCGTCGACCAGACCGGTCGCCACCAGGAACTCGGCGATCGAGCGGGCCTGGAAGTCCAGGTTGGCCGGGGTGTCGCCCGGCTCGAACGCCGCCTGGTTGTCGGCCAGGTCGAAGATCGTCGTCCCGGCGTCGTACGTGCGGTAGTCCTCGACGCTGACCCCGGCCTGCGCCGCCATGATCTCGACCGCCTCGTCCGGGTTGGCGGCGATCCAGTCCAGGGTGTCGAACCAGGTGTCCACCACCGCCTGGACCTGCTCCGGATGCGCGGCCACGAACGCCGAGTCGAACACCAGGTGGTCCGGGATCGCGCCGGGGTGCTCGGCCGAGGTGGCGATCGCCTTGCTGCCCTCGCGGCCCAGAGCGGTGGTGGTGAACGGGGCGAACGCGCCGACCGCGTCGACCTGCCCGGCCAGGAACGCGGCGGCGGCCGCGTCGGTCAGCAGCGGGCTGATCTCGACGTCGTCGGCGCTCAGCCCGGCCTCGGCCAGCGCCAACAGCAGCAGGTAGTGGTCGACCGTGCCCTCCTCGATCGCCACCCGCTTACCGGCCAGGTCGGCCACCGAGTCGATCCCCGGCGCGGCGATGATCTGGTCGTTGCCGGTCGAGTTGTCGTTGACCAGCACCACGGTCTGCGTCGCGCCGCCGCTGACCGACGACAGGGTGTCGTTGAGGGTCTGGCTGTTGGCGTCCAGGTTGCCGGTGGCCAGCGCGGTCAGGCTGTCGGTGTAGCTGTCGAAGTAGGTCAGCTCGACGTCGACGCCGTTGGCTTCGAACAGCCCCTGCTCCTGCGCGACCTGCCAGGGGAACCAGCCCGGCCAGGCACTGAACCCCAGCCGTACGGTGGTCGAGCCGTCGCCGCCGGTGGTGGAACCGTCGTCGTCGCCGCAGCCGGCGGCGGTGACCAGCAGTGTCGTCGCACAGACGGCGGCGATCAGCCTCCGGGTGGTGGAACGGCGGGAAAACCTGGGGGTACGTCGCATCTCTATGTCCTCCTGTGGAAGGGAATTACGGGGGATCGGCGCCGCGTCGGCTCAGCGCTCAGTGGCTCGATGGCGCGGCAGGTGCCCGGCGCGGACCAGACAGCCGAGGGTGTCGCAGATGACCCGGGTGGCGATCAGCGAGGTGATCTCGGCGTTGTCGTACGGCGGCGAGCACTCCACCACCTCGATGCCCGCCAACGGCCGTTCGGCGATCAGCTGGATGAACTTGAGGACTTCGCGGGGCAGGAAGCCGCCCGGTTCGGGCCAGCCGGTGCCGGGCACGAACGCGGCGTCCAGGCAGTCCACGTCGAACGACAGCCAGACCGCCTCGGCGCCGTCCCAGGCGACTTCGAGGGCCTTCTCGGCGGCGGCCTCGATGCCCATCTCGACGCAGTCGGTGACCGTCATGATCGTGGTGCCGCGTTCCCGGCCGACCTTGACCCCGGGGCGGGGCGCCTGCCAGCCGCCGATGCCGATCTGCACCAGGTTCTTCGGCGGCACGTTCGGGATGTCGGTGGCGTGGAACCACGGGGTGGTGTGCATCCGCTCGTCGAGGTCGGTCTCCTGGGTGTCGACGTGCCGGTCGAAGTGGATGATGCCCAGGTTGCCGTCGAGGTGTTCGGCGACCCCGCGCACCGTCGGGTAGCCGATCGAGTGGTCCCCGCCGAGCACCACCGGGAAGGCCCCGGAGGAGTAGACGTGGCTGACCGCCTTGGAGATCTGGTCGAAGGTCTTCTCGATGTTCGCCGGGATGGTGAAGACGTCACCGAGGTCGGCGATCGTGATCGACTCGCGCAGGTCGACGCCGAGTTCGAACGAGTACGGCCCGTACAGCGCGGAGATCTTGCGGATGCCCTGCGGCCCGAACCGGGTTCCCGAGCGGTACGTCGTGCCACCGTCGAACGGTGCGCCGAGCACCGCCACGTCGTACTCGCCGCAGCGGCGCACGTCCTCGACGTACGGTGCCTTCAGGAAGGTGTTGATCCCGGCGAAGTGCGGCAGCTCGCCACGGGAGAACGTCGGGATCCGCTTGTCGACGATCGAATCGGCACCGGGCAGGCCGTACTCCAGGCCCCGGGCGATCTCCTCTTCCCACTTGGTGGTGGGCAGTTGGGCCTCGCGGGCGACCGCGTACGCCGCCTCCGGGCCGTAGTTGCCGTGCAGCTCGGGTTGGTCGGCGGGCTGCTGGTCGCGGTGCTGGTGATTGTGGTGATGGTGGTGGAAGCCCACGGGCACCTCCGAATGAGGGCCTGGCTGAGGCACAGCCAGACATCCGGCTGCCTCCCGGGCTTTTGTCCCGCCGTGGAACGCCACCCGCCACGCTGGCGGCCCGACGCCTGCACCTCTCGGACCTGTCCCGTCCCCGGCTGCCCGTGCCTGGCTGCCCGGCGGCGGCGGAACCCTAGGTGCGCCTCACCGTTGGTGAGTCACCCCGGAGTAGACGCCGCTGTGGTTTCGGTCACTTTGCCGACCCGTTGCCGTCGGGTATCGGCTGCGCGCGGGCGGCCAGGTCGGACCAGACCCGCTCGTAAGCGGCGACGTGCGCCGGCTGGTCGAGGTACATCGTCCCGGTCAGGGTGTCGAGCCGGACCAGCCCCGACCCGGCCGGCCGCCGTCCGGGGACCGTCGTGGCGGCGGCGAAGCGCAGCAGGGTGAACGGGTTGGTCATGCCGGCGTGCGCGCCGCCGGCCAGCGGCAGCACCCGTACCGAGATCCCCGGCCTGATCGCGAGTGCCCGCAGGTGGTCGAGTTGCGCCCGCGCGGTCGCGTCGTTGCCGACGGTACGCCGCAGCGCCCCCTCGCCGACGATCATCTGCACCGCCGGCGGATGCGGGTGGGTCAGCAGGTGCCGCTGCCGCGCCGCCAGCTGGTCGAGGCGGGCGGCGATGTCGTCGTCGCTGCGCGGACCGGCCGGGCAGCGCAGCAGCGCCTCGGCGTACCCCGGGGTCTGCAGCAGGTCCGGCAGCGTCGCCTGGCCGTAGCAGCGGATGAGCGTCGCGGACTGTTCGAACACCGGGTACGGGTCGGCGTCGATCGGCAGTCCGGCCAGCCCGTCGTGCCACCAGCGCCCGCCGCTGGGGCGGTCGATCTCCGCTGCGAGGGCGAGCAGCCGTTCCCGGGTCTCGTCGTCGGCCCGGTACAGCCGGCACATCGCTGACATGTCCGCTTCGGTCCAGCGGACCCGCGGGTCGCCGGCCTCGATTCGCCAGAGCGTGCTGTTGCCGCGTCGCAGCTTGTCGGCGGCGACGTCCTGGGACAGCCCGGCCTCGTACCGCAACGCCGCCAGGCACCGTCCCACCTGCCGCCGCAGCAGGGCCGTCCCGCCGGCCTGCGCGTTGATGCCCGCCGTCCGGGCAGCTCTCCCGTTGTACGTCCTCGCCCGTCGGCCGTCACCCCTGCCAGTCATACCCAGCAGGGTGAAACATATACGGGCAACCGTCAAGTTCGGTTGCCTGCGACCTATCTTGCGAGAGTGTGGACATCGACCTGGTCGGCAGCGCTGAGATAGCCGAGATGCTGGGTCAACCAGGCAGTCCGCTGTCCCGTCAGCGCACGTACACCATCACCAGGTCTCGAACCTTCCCGCTGCCGGTTGCGAAGCTCAAACAGGGTGAGGTCTGGCTTCGAGTCGACGTCGAGCGGTGGATCCGGGAGAACCGACCTCCCCGGGTGAGCTAACCGTTGGGCCTGGTCGGTACATCGGAGCTGCGCGCGTTGCTGGGTACGCCGGAGAAGCCGGTGAGCAAGCAGCGGGCGTACGTGGTCAGCCGGTCCAAGGGATTCCCCGATCCGGTAGCGCGGCTGGCGCAAGGCCCGGTGTGGTTGAAGGCCGACGTCGAGCGGTGGATCCAGGAGAACCGGCCGCCCCGGGCCAGCTGAGCCGCGTCCTGCTGCGATCCCGCAGTGGCCATAATGTGGGAAGCTGCTCCCGAATTGCGAGACGGCCGGTCTATCGTCGGAGCATGTCAGCTGTATACACGCACGGTCATCACGAGTCGGTGCTGCGCTCCCACCGCTGGCGTACCGCCGAGAACTCGGCCGCGTACCTGCTGCCGCACCTGCGGCCCGGCCAGGCGTTGCTCGACATCGGCGCCGGTCCCGGCACCATCACCATGGACCTCGCCGCGCTCGTCGCCCCCGGCCGGGTCACCGCCACCGAGGTCACCGACGGAGCGCTGTCGCTGTCCCGCGCCGAGGCGCGGGCCCGGGGCGTCACGACTGTCGACTTCACCACGGCCGACGTACACGATCTGCCCTTCCCCGACGACGCGTTCGACGTGGTCCACGCCCACCAGGTCCTCCAGCACGTCGGCGACCCGGTCCGCGCGCTCGCCGAGATGCGCCGCGTCTGCCGGCCCGGGGGAGTGGTAGCGGCCCGCGACAGTGACTACGACCGCTTCGCCTGGCACCCCGCCGTACCCGAGCTCGACGAATGGCTCGCGCTCTACCAGGCGACCGCCCGCGCCAACGGCGGCGAACCGGACGCCGGTCGCCGCCTGCTCTCCTGGGCGCGGGCCGCCGGGTTCGGTGACGTCACGCCCGGCGCCTCCGCCTGGTGCTACGCCACCGACGAGGACCGCCGCTGGTGGGGGACCATGTGGTCGGAGCGCATCGTCGCCTCCGAGATGGCCCGGCAGATCCTCGCCGCCGGCACCGCCACCCCCGCCGACCTGCGACGGCTCTCCACCGGCTGGCTCCGCTGGGCCGACGCGCCCGACGGCTGGTTCGCCATCCTGCACGGCGAGATCCTCTGCCGTCCCTGACCCGGACGCAAGATCGATCACCGTGGATTATCGGCGTGGTGCGTGACAAGCTGATCCGCATGGAGCTCGACGTCGGTCGGATGACCCTGCGCCTGTTGACGGTGTTCCGGAGTTCACAGCACTCCTACGACTCGACGGACACCTGCCTCGTCGCCGTCGTCCACGACGGCGTCACCGGCCTGGGTGAGGGCACACCGGCCTGGGCGCACGGCGAAACCGTCGAGCAGGTCGTCGCGGCGGTCGCCGAACACGGCAGAGACGTCCTCGGCCCGGACCTGTCCGATCCGGACCGGGTCCTGGACCGGGTGGCCGACTGGGACGGACCGGTCGGCGCGCGGATGGCACTCGACGGCGCGGTGCACGACTGGGTGGGCCGGTCCGCCGGCGTGCCGACATGGCAGTTGTACGGCGTACCGCGCACCATGCCCGAGCCGACCGGGTACACGATCGGGCTCGGCAGCGTCGCGCAGACCCTGGAGCTGGTCGCGAACGCCCCTGCGGTCGGCGCGTTCAAGATCAAGGTGCGCGGCGCCGAGGACCTCGACCGGCTGGCCGCCGTCCGCGCGGTCACCGACCTGCCGGTGCGGATCGACCCCAACGAGGCGTGGGACCTGCGGACCGCGCAGGAACTGACCCCGGCCCTGCGTGCCCTCGACATCCAGCTCGTCGAGCAGCCGTTCCCGAGAGACGCGGTCGAGGTGTACCGCCGCTACCGTGAGCTGCCCGACCGGCTGCCGGTCTTCCTGGACGAGGGCTGCACCGACGTGG
This sequence comes from Micromonospora sp. LOL_021, assembly GCF_048060215.1. NCBI lineage: Bacteria > Bacillati > Actinomycetota > Actinomycetes > Micromonosporales > Micromonosporaceae > Micromonospora > Micromonospora sp. LOL_021. Next base: position 38,347 of record NZ_JBHMIN010000042.1, read on the forward strand.
ACAGTGTCCGGGCGGCCGCCGGCCTGGCCGACGGGGTGGTGGTCAAGTTGGCCAAGTCCGGCGGGGTCCGGGCCACCCGACGGGTGATGGAGGCCGCCCGCCAGGCGGGCCTGTCGGTGATGCTCAGCTGCAACTGCGAGTCGGAGCTAGCGCTGAGCCAGGCCGCCCTACTGGCCCCGCTGGCCGAGCGCATCGACATCGACAGCCAGTTCCTCCTGCGCGACCCCCCGTTCCGGGGGCTGGGCCTCGACCAGGGGCGGATCGTTCTCGGCGACGCCCCAGGGCTGGGCGTGCTGCCGTCCGACCAGCATGCCTTCGGCGGCGTCGACCCGTCGACCGGGGTCGGTGTCCGATCCGACGGCGGGCCGGCCGACTGATGGCCGCACCGGCCACCCCCCGCGCGGCTGCGGGCAACCGCCCCTGGTCGGCGTTGCGCAGGGGTTCCTTCACCCGCGCCCAGTGGGCCGTGCTGATCGGCGGATTCCTGGTCAACGTCGGCTCGTTCTCGATCTATCCGTACCTGGCCGTGCTGCTGCGGGAACGCATGGGCGTGGGCATGGCGCAGGTCGGGGTGGTGCTCGGGGCGGCGACCCTGGTGCAGTTCGCCAGCGCCCCGGCGACCGCTGCGGTGGCCGAGCGGGTCGGTCTCAAGCGGGCCCTGGTGGCGGCCCTCACGCTGTACAGCTTCGGCGGGGCGGCGTTCCTCGCGGGACAGCGGGTCCCGGTGCTGACCGTCGCCGGCCTGTTGCTCATCTCCGGCGGCGGATCACTGTACTCGCCGGCGTACCGCAGCTATCTGGTGCACGAGGTGGGCGACGAGCAGCGGCCCCGGCTGGTGTCGGCAGGCAACGCCGCAGGCAACCTCGGTATAGCGGTGGGGCCGGTGGTGGGGGCGTTGTTCGTGCACCGGCCGACCGTGATGTTCGCGGCCGTGACGACGGTGTACGCCGGTGTGGCGCTCGGTCACGTCTTTCTCCGCCGGGAGCGGCAGGTCGCCGACGCGCCACCGGTGGAGCCGTTCCGGCGGATGCTGCACGGGGTGGCGGTGCTGCCGTTCGTCGTCACCGCCGTGTCGTTCTACGCGCACATGCAGTTCTACCAGTACCTCTCCAGTTACGCCCAGGGCCGGATGGCGACCCTGTTGTTCGGGGCGGCGATGATGGGCTATTCGCTCGGCCTGGTGGTGGTGCAGCCCCTGGTCGCCGAGCGGGTGGGGAGGATGAGCTACCCGGCGGCGATGGCCATCGGATTCGGTGCCCTGGCGACCGGGATGGCCGCGTTCGCGGTTGGCAACGGTCCGGCGGTGGTCTGCGGGGTCGCCGCGATCAGCGCCGGCAGCGCCGTGTTGTTCCTCAAGAACGACCTCGAAGCGTTGGCGGGGTCGAGAAGGTCGGCGACGGTGGCCTTCGGCCAGCAACGGCTCGCGGTGGGGGTCGGTTCGTTCCTCAGTGGCGTCGCCGGGGGCAGCGTGTACGGGGCGTTCGAACAAGTCGGGTTCCTACCCGGCTTCTGGCTGGTCGTCGCCGCCCAGTGTGTCGTCCTTCCGGTGCTGGTGCTCACTGTCGGGCGATGGCTGGGACGCCGCGTACCGCAGCAGGGTTCCTAGCCGCGCTCATCCGGCCGTCGCGGGCCGGTCTGTTGCGGGCCGGTCTGTTCCTGGGCCGCCGGTGACGGCGGCGGGGTGCAGGTCCTGGCCGGCTGACGGCGGATGGGCGCGTCGCGCCCACGGCAAGGTCGACCAGGGCGGGGCCAACTCGTCGAGAGAGGCAATCTCCACCGGCTCCAACGTCTCCATGTCGAGGGCTTCGCGGTGGCGGGCGAAGACCTTGTCGACGTACCGATGGCCGGTGTCGGCTCCGATCAGCAGATGCACCCGTTCCGGGTGGCGGCGGGCCTCCCACCGCGCTGCGAGGTACGCCGCACCGGTGGAGAGACCGGCGAAGACCGCATGAGACCGCATCAGCGCGATGGTGCCGGCCATGGCATGCCGGAAGCCGATCCAGTGCACCTGGTCGTACAGTTCGTGGTGGACGTTGTCGAAAGGGATGGCGCTGCCGATCCCGGCGATGATCGCGTCCGGATCCGGAAACCGTTCACTGCCGAAGCTGACGCTGCCGAACGGTTGGACACCTACGAGCCGGGTCGACGGGTCGTGGGCGCGGATCGGCAGAATCAGTCCGGCGCTGGACGCACCGGTGCCGACGCTGGCGACGACGGTCAGCGGGACCTGCGGTACGGCGGCCCGGACGAGTGTCGCCAGTTCGGCGTAGCCGAGTCGGTGCACCGGGTCGTGGTACTGGCGCATCCAGTGCATGCCGGGGTTGGCGCGCAGGAGCTCCTGTACCCGCGCCACGCGTCGGTGCTGGTCCAGTCGCAGATCGCTCTCGATGGGCATCTGGTGCACGGTGGCGCCGAGGATCTCCAGCTGCGACCGGATGGTCGGGGTCACCGTGGTTGAGGCGACGATGTGGCAGCGCAGTCCGTACCGGTGACAGGCCATGGCCAGCGCGAGGGCGTAAATTCCGCTGGAGCTGTCGACGAGGGTGTCGCCGGGGCGGACGGTCCCCGCCGCCAGCAGGGCCCGTACCGCGCCGAGGGCGGCGTAGACCTTCAGGGTCTCGAACCGGGCCAGGATCATGGTGTCCGACAGGCGGATGAGGCTCGGTGTCTTGATGGCGTCTGTGACGTGCAGGTGTACCGGCGGCGGGGGCGTCGACGGGCCCGTGGACGGCATGGGCTGATCGCTCCTCTGATGTTCATCACATTGTCGTCGGAGAATGCATCTTCTCGGTGTCGAGGCGTTCCGTTGACATGTTGGTCGCTCCGAGTGGTGGATTGGTTCCTGTTGTCGCGCGAATCAGGACGCTGGTAGTCGAGTGCTGTACAATGTCCGACATCGATATAATGATCCGGGATTCACTTGCTTTACCCTAATGTGGAGGTGATCAGTATTCTTCGGTCGGCGGGGAACTTCCGCACGTCGTTGAGCGACCTGTAAGGCGTCAGTCGTCGCATGAGTTCGGAGCTGCCGATGGAGTGGTTTGCAGACGACGGGTTCTGGGTGGACTTCGCCGGCGCGTTGTTCGCCCCGCACCGTCAGCAGGAGGCCCGGAGCTGGGTGGCGGCCTCGCCGCTGCTGGAGGTCGCAGCCGGGACCAGAGTGCTGGACCTCGGCTGCGGTCCAGGTACCTACGCCGTGCCGCTCGCCGCACGCGGTGCCCGGGTCACCGGGGTGGACCTGAGCGCGACCATGCTGGACCGAGCCGACCTCGCCGGCGAGCAGGCCGGAGTGACGCTACGTCTGGTCCGCGCCGACATGCGGGAGTTCGTCGAGCGGGACAGCTACGACCTGATCATCAGCATGTACACCTCGTTCGGGTATTTCAGCGACCCGGCCCAGAACCAGCTCGTGCTGCGCAACGCCTGGCAGAGCCTGGTGCCAGGCGGGCGACTGTTGCTGGATCTGTTCAGCAAGGAGATCTTCGCCCGGTGGGCGGGCACTCCGAAGGTCGTCGAGGTGAGCGGCGGACATCTGGTCATGCGGGACACCATCCTGGACGACTGGACCCGGTTTCGTAGCGACTGGACCCTGATCCGGGGCGACACCGCCCGGCACGCGTACTTCGAACAGTTCGTGTACAGCGCCGCCGAGATCCGCACAATGCTGGACACCGCCGGATTCACCGGGATCACCTGCTTCGGCGGCTTCGCCGGTGAACCGTACGACAATCACGCGCAGCGGCTGATCGTGCAGGCGAGCCGTCCTGCGCAGGCGAGCCGTCCCCGGCAGGCCGAGGAGGCGGGGGCGTGACCATCGTGTCGCTGGAGGCGTTGACGTTCGGCCTCGCCCGGCTGCGCGACGCCGCCGCCGAGTCCGGGCACCGGCTGTGCCTGCTCACCGGGGACCGGTCGATCTACGCGTACGAACTCGACCGGCTCGGACCCGACGACGTGACGGTGATCGACGTCGACACCACCGACGTGGCCGCCTGCGCCGCCGTGCTCGACCGGCTGCCCGACCTCGCCGGGCTGGTCAACTCCACCGACACGTGGATGCTGCCCGGTGCGACGCTGGCGGCCCGGTACGGCCTGGCCACGCTCGGCCCGCAGGTAGCCCACACTCTGCGGGACAAGGCACAGGTCCGTACCCTGCTGCACCGGGCCGGACTCAGCCGCGCCGACGCGCTCCGCGTGGAGCCCACCGGCGAGGCGGTTGCCGGAGCGGTCGCGGCGATCGGCTACCCGGTGATAGTGAAGGACTCGGCGGGCACATCGTCCCGGTCGGTGTGGCTGATCCGCGACGACGCCGAACGCGACCGGACCGCCCGCGAGGTCGCCGAAGCCACCCTGCTGGGTCGACACCTGGTGGTCGAACCGTACTTCCCGGGCCCGGTGTACAGCGCCGAGACCGTCAGCTGGCGTGGGCACACCAGACTGCTCGGGATCGCCGTGCACATTCACACCCCCGAGCCGGTCCGTCGGGAGGAGGCCGTCGCTTTTCCAGTCGCGCTCCCGCCAGCCGAGTCGGAGCGACTGGCGACCTGGATCGGGGAGGTCCTCGCCGCCGTCGGGTTCACCGACGGCGTGGCACACACCGAGTTCGCCCACACCCCGGCCGGCCCAGAGGTCGTGGAGATCAACGGCCGGATCGCCGGGGCGGTCATCGGGGAGATGATGTGCCGGTCGCTCGGGGTGAACGTGTACGCGGCGGTAACCGACACCGCGCTCGGCCGACGGCCCCGGCTGCTCGACGCACCACTGAGTGCCGACCGTGGCTACGGCATGACGTTCCTGCATCCACCGGCGGCCGGCCGACTCGCCGGCTGGCGCGGACCCGAACGGCTACCGATGTTCCCCGGCGGCCCGGAGTTCTTCCCGACCGCCCAGCCCGGTGACCGGATCGTCCACCTCGCCGACCAACGCGGCTGCACCGCCCTGGTGATGGCCGAAGGGCCCACCGCCGAGATCGGGCTCTACCACTCGCTGGCCGCCGCCGGCACCGTCACCCACGACATGCGACCGCTGCACTGAAGCCTCGGACAGGAGCCTCATGACTACGTACGGACCGGAGACCTACGGTGAGCGCAACGCCGACGTCTACGACGAGTGGCACGCCGACCTCGACCCGACCGATGCCGTCGACTGCCTGGCCGACCTGATCGGGCACGGGCCGGCCGGGCCGGTCCTCGAACTGGCGGTCGGCACCGGCCGGGTCACCATTCCGTTGGCGGCTCGCGGGATCGATCTGCGGGGCATCGACGCCTCCGAGGCGATGGTGGCCCGGATGCGGGCCAAGCCAGGCGGCGACCGGATTCCCGTCACCATCGGCGACATGGCCGACGTCGATCCCGGCACCGACGACCGGTTCGCCATGGTCTTCGTCGTCTTCACCACCTTCTTCTTCCTGATGACCCAGGAGGAGCAGGTGCGGTGCTTCGCGAACGTCGCCCGACGGCTGCTGCCGGGCGGGCTGTTCGTGCTGGAGTGCCTGGTGCCCGACCTCGCCCGCTACCAGCGGCAGCAGAGCGTCGACGCCCACCGCGTCGACCACGACCACGTCCGCCTGGTCGCGGTCCGCCACGACCCCGTAGACCAGCGTTTCGACGGCCAGCACATCCTGATCGGCAACGACGGGATGCGGCTGGCCCCGGTGTCGATGCGCTACGCCTGGCCGTCCGAGCTCGACCTGATGGCCCGCCTCGCCGGTCTGCGCCGTCGGCACCGCTGGGGTGGCTGGCGCCGGGAGCCCTACCTCGGCACCGGCACCCACGTCACCGTCTACGACAACCCGGCCGGCTCGGACGCGTGACGTCGTGGCCGGTCGGTGGCGCCGAGGTCGATGGTGGGGGTCGCCGCGAGCAGCGCCCGGGTGTACGGATGGCGCGGGCCGCCGGTGACCTGCCCGGTCGGTCCCTGCTCGACGATGCGGCCGTGCCGCATGACCGCGACGCGGTTGGCGAGTTGCCGAACGACGGCGAGGTCGTGGGAGATGAACAGGCAGGCCAGGCCGAGCCGGTCGCGCAGATCGCACAGCAGGTTGAGGATCTTCGCCTGCACCGAGACGTCGAGTGCGGTGACGGGTTCGTCGCACACCAGCAGGCGTGGTCCCAGCGCCAGCGCGCGGGCGATCGCCACCCGCTGCTGCTGGCCGCCGGACAGCTGCCGGGGTCGGCGTCCGCCGACCCCGGGGCCGAGCCCGACGAGGTCGAGCACCTCCTCCACCCGCGCGGCGCGGGACCGGCCGTCGCCGATCCGGTGGATGCGCAGCGGCTCGGCGAGGGCCTGGCGCACCGTCTGAACGGGGCTGAGGGTGAGGTACGGGTCCTGGAACACCATCTGGACCTGTCGTCGGTGTGCCCGCAGCGCACGACCGCGCAGGGCGTGGATGTCGGCACCGTCGAACCGCACCGAGCCGGCCCGGGGCCGGTGCAGTCCGGTGACCACGCGGGCGAGAGTCGTCTTGCCGCAGCCCGATTCGCCGACGAGCCCGACGATCTCGCCGGCGGCGACCTGGAGCGTGACGTCCTCGACTACACTGAGCCGGCCCCGGCCGTGCCGCCGGGGGTGGTCGGCGGTGAGCTGTTCGATCTCCAACATCGGTCAGTCTCCGTCCAGGTCACCGATTGCCACGCGCCGCAGCGACGCGTCGGCCGTCCGGGTCGGCGGGCACGCCGACCGGTGCGCCGGGTCCGCTCCCACCGGCAGCAGAGTCGGCTGCTCATGCCCGCATCCGGCTACGGCGATCGGGCACCGGGGAGCGAACGCGCAACCTGACGTGTCGTCCGGCCCGGCACCGGAGCGTCCCGCCATGGTGCGGAACCGGGTGCCCGGTGCCGCACCGGGACGCGGCACGGCGTCGAGCAGACCCCGGGTGTACGGGTGGTCGGGGTGACGGACCACGGAGTCGAGCGGCCCGTACTCCACGATTCGGCCGGCGTACATCACGGCCACGGCGTCGGCCAGCCGGGTGACCACCGCCAGGTCGTGGCTGACGACGACCATGGCCATACGCAGCTCGTCGCGGAGCTGCCCGAGCAGGTCGAGCAGCCGCGCCTGGACGGTGACGTCGAGCGCGGAGGTCGGTTCGTCGGCGACGAGCAGCTCCGGCTCACCTGCGATCGCGACGGCGATCTGGACCCGTTGCCGCATCCCGCCGGAGAGCTGGTGGGGATACTGGCCGGCGACCGCCGTCGGGTCGGGCAGACCGGCCAGGCGCAGCAGGTCCTCGCTGGTCCGGCGGACCGCCGCCCGCCGGCCCCGGCCGCCCGCGTTGCGGACCGCCTCGTCGACGTGCGCGCCGATGCTGCGCAGCGGATCGAACACGGCGAGACTGTCCTGGAAGACCACCCCGACCCGGCGGCCGTTGACCTGGCGGCGTTGCAGGAGGGCGAGTCCGACGAGCTCACGTGCCGTTGGCCCGGTCCGCAGCTGCGCAGAACCGGAGACTAGCGCGCTCGGGTCCAGCAGCCCGAAGGGCGCCAACGCGGAGGTGGTCTTGCCGCTGCCGGACTCGCCGACGATCGCCAGCGTCTCGCCACGGCGTACCGCGTAGGAGACGTCGGCGACGGCGCGCCGGAAGCCGCCGGCACGTGGATAGGCTACGGACAGGTTCCGCACCCGCAGCAGTACGTCGTCGTCGGCATCGGCCCTCGACGTGACGGTGGCCGTGGCCTCCGTGCTGCCGGTTGCGGGCACCCCGGGCCCCGGCCGCCTGGGTCGCGGCACCCGCAGCCGGGCCGGAAGTATCCAACGCAGCACCGACGGGCGCTCGTCGCCGACCGCCAGCCGTTCGCCGAGCAGGTTGCTCGAGAACACGACGGCGGTGATCGCGATGCCGGGCGGGTAGGCCAGCCACCAGGCGGAGGCAAGGTAGGGGCGCCCTTCGATGAGCATCTGTCCCCACTCCGCCTGCGGTGGTGGGATGCCGAGGCCGAGAAAGCTCAGCGTGGCGACGCCGAGCACGATGGAGCCGACGTCGGTGCTGGCATAGACCAGGCACGGGGCGAGGGCGCGCGGCAGCAGATGACGGCCGATGACGCGCACCGGGCCGGCGCCGAGCAGCCGCAGCGCGTCCAGGTGCGGACTGGCCCGCAGACCCGCGACGCGGGCGCGGGCGATCCGCGCGTACGGGGCCCACGTCCACAGCGACATCGCGACGACGAGATTCTCCACACCGGGGCCACGTATGCCGATGACCGCCAGCGCCACTAGCATTCCCGGTAGCGAGACCGCCATGTCGATGACCCGGGCGACGATTCGGTCGACCCAGCCACCCAGGTATCCGGCGACAGCGCCGGCGAGCACCCCGATGGTCACCGAGACCAGCAGGACCGCCGCCGTGACGGCGAGTGAGATTCGCGCACCGTGCAGGAGCCGGCTGAGCTGGTCACGGCCCAGCTGGTCGGTGCCGAGCGGATGGTCCGCCGACGGCGGCAGCAGACTGGCCGACAGATCGTTGGCCGCCGGGTCGGCCGGCGCCAGCACCGGTGCGAGCAGCCCCACGATCGCGAACCCGGCCAACGGCAGGCCGACCAGCGCCGTCCGTACCGGGGCGGGCATCGTCCACTTTCCACGTCCGGCCGTCATCCGACCCCCGACCGGGCCCGGGGATCGACGAGGACCTGCACGACGTCGGCGAGCCGGTTGGCCAGGATGAAGCCTCCGCCGAGCACGAGCGCGCTGGCCTGCAGGGCCGGCACGTCACGGGCGGCGGCGGCGTGGACGAAGTACGCCCCGAGACCGGGCCAGCCGAAGATCTGTTCCACCACGACCGTGCCAACCAGCAGACCGCCGATGATCACTCCGGTTACGGACAGGATCGGCCCGGCCGCGTTCGGCAGACCGTCGCGGAGCACGACCGACATCGGCCCGCTGCCCCGGGCCAGCGCCGCCAGGACGTAGGACCGATCGATCGCTTCCCGTAGCGTGACAGCCACCACCCGGCTGAGTACTCCTGCCGCCGGCAGCCCGAGCACCGCCATCGGCATCACCCAGGTGGCGGGACCGGCCATGCCTGACGTCGGCACCAGTTGCCACCGTAGAGCCAGCAGCAGAACCATGAGGTAGCTCAGCCAGAACGCCGGCACCGACGTCGCCAGCAGCGCCCCGATCCGCAGGATCCCACGCAGTGGTCCCCGCCCGGCCACCGCCCCGGCGACGCCGGCGGTCATCCCCACCACCACGGCCACCACGACCGAGCCCGCCACCAGCCCCGCCGTCACGGCCAGCCGGTCGGCGATCTCGGGGCCGATCGGCAGGTTCGTCCGCAGTGACAGTCCGAAGTCGCCGGTGCTCGCGTCGGCCAGCCACCGTAGGTACCGCACCGGGGCGGGAGCGTCCAGCCCCAGTTCGGAGCGGACGGCCTCGACCTGTTCCGGCGTCGCCGGCCGGCCGGCCCGGGTAGCCGCCAGCACCGTGGCGGGATCGCCGCGGGCCAGCAGCACCAGCGCGAACGTTCCGGCCGACAGCGCGAGCAGCACGCCGACGGTGTCGACGGTCCACCGTACGAGGTGGCCGCCGACGGTCCGTGGCCGCCCGGACACGCTCACCCGACGGTGACCCCGGTCAGTTCCAGATCCACGTCGGTGGGCGGCACGGCGAAGCCGTTCACCCCGTCGCGCACCGCCCACAGTCGGGGCCGGTACACCAACGGGACGAACCCGTCGTCGGCGGCCACCGCCTCGTAGAGGTCCTGATAGGCCTTGTCGCGGTCGGCGGGGTCGGTGGCGAACAACGCCTTGTCGACCAGGTCCTCGGTGGTCGGGGTCACCCACAGCGGCGCCCGGGCCCCGTCGGTGAACAGGGACACGATCGAGCTGGACGGGTCGTACGGGGCGCCGAGGGTTTCGAAGAAGGTCAGGTCGTACCTGCCCTCGGCCCGTTCGTCGTAGTAGGCGGCGGCGTCGACCGGGACCAGTTCCACGCCGATCCCCACCTCCTGCAGAGCGGCGGCGATCGCGGCGGCCATGGTGCGCGGATCGAGCTGCCCCTCGGCCGGTGCGGCCGGGATGAGCAGCCGCAACGACAGCGGCTCGCCGTCGCGGGTCCGGATCTCCCCTTCGCGGAGGTAGCCTGCGGTGTCTAGCACCCGCTCTGCGGCGGCCCGGTCGAAGCCGACCGGCAGATCGGTACCGGAGTCCGGCACGCTCGGCGGGAACACCCGACGGGCCGGTTCCGCTTGGCCCAGGAACAACGCCGTCGCTAGCGCCTCGGTGTCGATCGCCCGGCCGACGGCCTCTCGGACCGCCCGGTCGCCGGCGGGGCCGTCGGGGTTGAACCCGAGCAGGATCGAGACGTCCGCCGCGCCGGTGATCAGCCGTACGCCGGTGCGCTCGCGCAAGGACTGCGCCTCCACCGGCGTGATCGGGGCCAGGTAGGCGCCGCCGATCAGATCGATCTCGCCGTTGGTGAGCGCGTCGACGCGGGCCTGCGAATCCGGGATCACCTTGAACTCGAGCCGTTCCAGACTGGGCTTCGGCCCCCAGTAGTCGTCGTTGCGCTCCAGCACGGTGCCGGTGGCGCCGTTGGACACCAGCTTCCACGCCCCGGTGCCCACCGGGTCCTGGAAGGTGCCGTCGGCGCTGGCGGACTCCGGGCTGAGCAGCCGGACAGGACGGACGATCGACAACTCCTGCAGCAGCGGCTCGTACGGTTCGGACAGGGTGAGCACGACCGTGTCCGGATCCGGGGCGTCCACAGCAGAGACGACCTGCGAGGCCCGGAAGAACGAGAAGCGTTCGTTGCCCACCCACCGGTCGAAGTTCCACTTGACGGCCATGGCGTCGACCGGCGTTCCGTCGGTGAAGTGCACGTTGTCGCGTAGGTCGAAACTCACCTGCCGTCCGTCCGGTGCCACCGTCCAGGACTCGGCCAGGCCCGGCTCCAGCTGCCCGTCCTCGCCGTAGCTGACCAGCGGCTCGTAGATGGCGTCGAGGAGCAGGAAGTTGCCGGTGAACGCGTGCGGGTCCAGTGCGCCCGACTCGGTGCCCAACCCGATCCGCAACGTCGTCGAGGTGGCGCCACCACCGGAGTCAGCGCTGCAGGCTGTGGTGAGTCCGATCGACGCGGCGAGGACGGCGGCTAGCATGCGGGGTCGTGGCACGGAGCACTCCAGATAGACGTCAGTCAATAATATGTCCCGGGGTCCGATAGGAGTAGTCGGTGCAACGGCATCGCTGGTTCCCGGCACAACCGTTCGATGTCGCGGATCGGCGGCGCGCCGGACCCGGGTCGCCGGGTTCTACGGTCGCGGGCGGAGTGACGAGCTGGCTCTACGGGCGCGGGCCGGGGGTGACGAGCCTCCGTACGGCGGTGGTTACGCTGGCCCGGCGCGCGGCCACCGACGTCGGTGCCGGATCGTCGTAGGCTCGGGCGACGGCGAGAATGACGGCGAGCAGTTCGGCGGGCGGGAGCGTGTCGTCGACCAGGCCGGCGGCCTGGGCCTCGGCCAGGGCGGCCAGTTTGCGTCGGGTCGAGTGGTGGTTCTGCTCCATCCGGGCGAGCTCGCCGGGACGTTCGAGGGTGTGCCACTGCAGCAGTCGGAGCAGGTCCGGGTGCGTGACGCCGAAGTCGAACATCGCGGTGGCGTAGCCGGGTAGGTCGTCTGCGTCGAACGGCACCGCCTCGATGAACCGCTCCAGGTGGGTGGCGAGTGTGGTGTCGAAGAGCTGTTCCTTGCTGCCGAAGTACGCGTAGATCAGCTGCTTGTTGGCGCCGGCGCGCTCGGCCACCCGGTCGACCCTAGCGCCGGCCAGGCCGTGGGCGGCGAACTCGATGGTGGCGGCGTCGAGGATCCGCTGCTTGGTGGCGGTGGAGTCGCGGACCATGCTGCCAGCCTATCGAAGACCAACTAGTTGGTTGACAGATGTGAGGTATGGCGCGGATGATGTAACCATCTAGTTGGTTACTTGCAGGGAGAGATCATGAGCGACAAGGTCGCCATCGTCACCGGCGCCTCCTCCGGCATCGGCGAGGCCACCGCCCGCAAACTGAACGCCATGGGCTACCGGGTCTACGCCGTCGCCCGCCGGCTCGACCGGATCACCCCGCTGGCCGACGTCGGCATCCGGCCCGTCCGGGCCGACATCACCGACGACGCCGCGCTGGTCGACCTCGTCAAACAGGTACTGGCCGAATCCGGGCGGGTCGACGTGCTGGTCAACAACGCCGGGTACGGTTCGTTCGGCGCCGTCGAGGACGTGCCCTTGGACGAGGCCCGCCGCCAGTTCGACGTCAATGTGTTCGGCCTGGCCCGGCTGGCGCAACTGGTGCTGCCGCAGATGCGCCGGCAGGGCAGTGGACGCATCGTCAACATCTCGTCAATCGGTGGGAAGATCCACGAACCGCTCGGCGGCTGGTACCACGCCACCAAGTTCGCGGTCGAAGGGCTCAGCGACTCGATGCGGATGGAGCTCGCTCCGCTCGGCATCGACGTGGTCGTCATCCAGCCCGGTGCGATCGCCACCGAATGGCCCGCCATCGCCGGCCAGCATCTCCTCGCCACCTCGGGGCACGGCCCGTACGCCGACCAGGCGGCCCGCAGCGCGGCCATCTTCGCCGTCGAGGACGGCGGCCCGGCGTCGCCGCCCTCGGTGGTCGCCGACGCCGTCGCCGGAGCGGTGCGGGCCCGCCGGCCACGGACCCGCTACCTCGTAGGCCGCGGCGCGAAGGCGATCCTGGCTGCCCGGCGGCTGCTGCCCGACCGAGGCTTCGACCGGTTCGTCCGCATCATGCTGCGCACCCTCGTCCGCGTCGCCAACAGGTACGACGCCCGCCAGCCCCAGCTTGCCCGCGACGGCGCCTGAACCGGTCAGGGCGTGGTTTCGGTCGAGGACAGTGCGGCGAGCTGCTCGTTCAGCAGCCCGGTCAACAGCTCGACCTGCCCCTGATGCTCCGGGCCGGTCAGGTGCCGGCTCGGCATCTCTACCAGCATCACCAGATACAGGTGCATCCGGTAGAGAGCCAGCCGGTGGCGTACTCGATCGTCGTCGAGGTCGACCGCCGTCTCGCCGGCGGCGGCCCGGTAGCCGCGCAGGAACGGATGCTCCGGTTCCTGCTCGGCCCGACGGAACAGCAGCGGGGCGACCAGATCCATCAGCGGATCGCCGAAGAGGTAGCGTTCGCCGTCGACCAGGCCGGTCATCCGCAGTACGCCGTCGGGGTCCGACGCGGCCAGGACGTTGCCGTCCCAGCCGTCCCAGTGCAGCAGGGCCGGCCGGCGTACCGTGTCGAGCAGTCCGGCCTGCCGGGCGAGCAGCGACCGGAACCGGTCGGGTGACGCCGGCAGCCGCACGGACCAGTCGGCGGCGTCGGCGAGCAGCTCCTCGACCATCGCCGTGAACGCCGCCGCCCAGGTCGCCGCTCCGGCCCGGCCGCCGTCGTAGCCGAACCGCCCGCCGGTGATCCGGTGCAACGCCGCGTACGCCACCCCGAGGTCGTGCCGCACCGCACTGTCCTCGGGCGGGTCCGCGCTTTCGGCGAGAGCCGGCAGGTTGCGGCCCGGTAGTCGGACGGTGACCAGCCAGTCACCGGCGTACGGGTCGACCCCGTGGTGCAGTACGACCGGCACCGGCACCTGCGGCGCGTGTGCCGCCACCAGCCGCAGGTACCGCGCCTCGGCGGCGATCATGCCGCGTTCGTAGCGCAGCACCGGCACCTGCGGGGGTGGTCCGACCTTCAACACGACGCTGCGCCCGTCGGCCAGCTCAGCAGACCAGACGGCGGCGAACCAGCCGCCGTCCAGCGGCGCGCAGTCGACCACCCGTGGCGGCGGGTCGAACGACGCCGCGAGGTAGCGCTCGACGTCGTCGACGGTCAACGCCCGGCGCGTCGGGCTCGCTCCGTTGGCCATGAACCAATTCTCAATGTCGGTGGGCTGGGCGATGTCGGTGGGCTGTGGCAGCATCGCGCGGGTGACCCTCAGTGTGAGGCAGGAAGTGTGAGGCAGGAAGTGTGAGGCAGGAAGTGTGAGGCAGGAAGTGTGAGGCAGGAGCAGCACCTGGGCGACCTGGCGCGGCTGCGCCGGGTGCGCGACCGGATCGACCGGGAGTACGCCCGGCCACTCGACGTCGAGGCCCTGGCCCGTGGCGTGCACATGTCGGCCGGGCACCTCAGTCGCGAGTTCCGGCGCGCGTACGGCGAGTCGCCGTACGCGTACCTGATGACCCGGCGCATCGAACGCGCGATGGCGCTGCTGCGCCGAGGCGACCTGAGCGTCACCGACGTCTGTTTCGCGGTCGGCTGCTCGTCGTTGGGCACGTTCAGCACCCGGTTCACCGAGCTGGTCGGCGTCCCGCCCAGCGTCTACCGGCGCCGGGCCGGCTTCGCGCGCCCGGAGATGCCCGCCTGCCTGGCAAAACAGGTCACCAGACCGATCAGGAATCGAGAAGCACGGGTCCCGGCGGCGCAACTAGCGTGACCGCCATGGACATCACGATTCACTCCAGCTTCCTGCCGCACGACGCCGCCGACGCCGCGTTGGCCTTCTGGCGCGACCTGCTCGGCTTCGAGCTGCGTCTGGACGTCGGCTACGACGGGATGCGCTGGCTCACCGTCGGCCCGGTCGACCAGCCCAATACCGCGATCGTGCTGCACCCGCCGGGTGTCGACCCGGGCATCACCGACGACGAGCGCCGTACCATCACCGAGATGATGGCCAAGGGCACCTACGCCGGCATCCTGTTGGCCACCAGCGACCTCGACGGGGTCTTCGAGCGGCTGCAGGCCGGCGACGCGGACATCGTCCAGGAGCCGACCGAGCAGCCGTACGGGGTCCGCGACTGCGCCGTGCGGGACCCCGCCGGCAACCTGATTCGCATCCAGCAGACTCGATAGGTAGGGATATTCGATGAGCAGGGCCACCGCGTCGGGGGAGCGGCCGTCCACCCCGCACCCCGCCGACAGTCACGACCTGATCCGGGTGCACGGCGCGCGGGTGAACAACCTCAAGGACGTCAGCGTCGAGATCCCGAAACGCCGGTTGACGGTGTTCACCGGGGTCTCCGGCTCGGGCAAGAGCTCGCTGGTGTTCGGCACGGTCGCCGCCGAGTCGCAGCGTCTGATCAACGAGACGTACAGCGCATTCGTGCAGGGGTTCATGCCGACGCTGGCCCGGCCTGAGGTCGACGTGCTCGACGGGCTGACCACGGCGATCATCGTCGACCAGGAGCGGATGGGCGGTGATCCGCGGTCCACGGTCGGCACCGCCACCGACGCCAACGCGATGCTGCGGATCCTGTTCAGCCGGCTCGGACAGCCGTACGTCGGCCCGCCCAACGCGTTCTCCTTCAACCTCGCCTCGGTGCGGGCCAGCGGGGCGATCACCGTCGAACGCGGCGCCAGCAAGACCACGAAGCAGACCTTCACCCGGCTGGGCGGCATGTGCCCGCGCTGCGAGGGCCGAGGGTCGGTCACCGACTTCGACCTGACCGCACTGTACGACGACAGCAAGTCGCTCAACGAGGGGGCGCTGACCATCCCCGGCTACAGTGTCGACGGCTGGTACGGGCGCATCTTCAGCGGCTGCGGCTTCTTCGACCCGGACAAACCAATCCGCAAGTTCACCAAGTCGCAGCTGCACGACCTGCTCTACAAGGAGCCGACCCGGATCAAGGTCGACAACGTCAACGTGACGTACGAGGGCCTGATCCCGCGAATCCAGAAGTCGTTCCTGGCCAAGGACGTCGACGCGATGCAGCCGCACATCCGGGCGTTCGTACAACGGGCGATCACCTTCACCACCTGCCCAGACTGCGCCGGCACCCGGCTGAACGAGGCGGCCCGGTCGTCGAAGATCAACGGGACCAACATCGCCGACGCGTGCGCGATGCAGATCAGCGACCTCGCCGAGTGGGTCCAGGATCTGGCCGAGCCGTCGGTCGCCCCGCTGCTGACCGCGCTGCGGCACACCCTCGACTCGTTCGTCGAGATCGGCCTCGGCTACCTCTCCCTGGACCGCCCGGCGGGCACCCTGTCCGGCGGCGAGGCGCAGCGCACCAAGATGATCCGGCACCTCGGGTCGTCACTGACCGACGTCACCTACGTCTTCGACGAGCCGACCATCGGGCTGCACCCGCACGACATCGCCCGGATGAACGACCTGTTGCTGCGGCTGCGGGACAAGGGCAACACGGTGCTGGTGGTCGAGCACAAGCCGGAGACGATCGCGATCGCCGACCACGTCGTCGACCTGGGCCCCGGTGCCGGCACCGCCGGCGGCGAGGTGATGTTCGAGGGCACCGTGGACGGGCTGCGGGCCAGCGTCACCGTCACCGGCCGGCACCTCGACGACCGGGCCAGCCTGAAGAAGACGGTCCGCGAGCCCACCGGCACGCTGGAGATCCGTGGCGCGAACGCCAACAACCTGCGCGACGTCGACGTCGACATCCCGCTCGGTGTGCTGGTCGTGGTGACCGGGGTCGCCGGCTCCGGCAAGAGTTCGCTGCTGCACGGGTCGATCCCGGCTGACGCGGGGGTGGTGTCGATCGACCAGACCGGCATCCGTGGCTCTCGGCGCAGCAACCCGGCGACGTACACCGGGCTGCTCGACCCGATCCGTAAGGCGTTCGCGAAGGCCAACGGGGTCAAGCCGGCGCTGTTCAGCGCCAACTCCGAGGGTGCCTGCCCGACCTGCAACGGTGCCGGGGTCATCTACACCGACCTGGCGATGATGGCCGGCGTCGCCACCGTGTGCGAGGACTGCGAGGGCCGGCGGTTCCAGTCGGCGGTGCTGGAGTACCACCTCGGCGGCCGGGACATCAGCGAGGTGCTGGCGATGTCGGTGGCCGAGGCTGAGGAGTTCTTCGCGGCCGGTGAGGCCCGTACCCCGGCCGCGCACGCCATCCTGCGTCGGCTCGCCGACGTCGGGCTCGGCTATCTCACCCTCGGCCAGCCGCTCACCACCCTGTCCGGCGGCGAGCGGCAGCGGCTCAAGCTGGCTACCCACATGGCGGAAAAGGGCGGCGTCTACGTCCTCGACGAGCCGACCACCGGCCTGCACCTGGCCGACGTCGAGCAGCTGCTTGGCCTGCTCGACCGGCTGGTCGACGCCGGCAAGTCGGTGATCGTCATCGAGCACCACCAGGCGGTCATGGCACACGCCGACTGGATCATCGACCTGGGGCCGGGCGCCGGCCACGACGGTGGCCGGATCGTCTTCGAAGGCACCCCGGCCGACCTGGTCGCGGCCCGCTCTACGCTGACCGGCGAGCACCTCGCGGCCTACGTCGGCGGCTGAACCCCGGCGTGGTCCGGTTCAACCCGGTCCGGTTCAACCCGGTCCGCTTCGGCACGGTCGAGTTCGGCACGGACGCCGCGGGCGGTCGGGCCGGTCGCGGTGACCAGCACCGCCGGCCCGCCGGCCAGCGGCAGCCGGGCCGCGCCGGGGCCGAGCGGGGCGGCCGACGCCGGTCCGCCGGCCGCCCACT
>NZ_JBHMIN010000043.1:0-54518 GCF_048060215.1 Micromonospora sp. LOL_021
CGGTTGATGTGGTGGTGGTGTTGCCGGGTGACGACGCGGTCGCTCCCGACGGCTTCACCTACTCGGGTGGCCCGGCGCCGGTGATCGACTCGGTCGACCCTGGACAGGGACCGGCCAACGGCGGGACCACAGTGGTCGTCGGAGGCAGCGGCTTCATCCCGGGCCAGACGACCGTGACGATCTGCGGCAAGACGATTCCAGCGAACAAGGTCACGGTCAACGGTTCCGGGACCTCGCTGACCTTCGTCACTCCGCCGTGCGACGTCAAGCACACAACCATCACGGTGACGACACCGAACGGCACCTCGAACGAGATCGCCTTCAGGTACGTGGGGCTGCCGGTCACCGGCAGCGCGACCACGAACCTGATCACCAGCGGCGGTGCGCTCGTGGCGCTTGGTATCTCGTTGCTCCTGCTCACCCGCCGTCGGGCGAACAGGGCGTGACACGCAACAACTGAGAGCGCGGGTGGCCCCGGGAGCGGATGAGCGACCGGGGCCACCCCGCTGTCACCGGTCCCCGGACGATAACGGGGTGCCAGCGGCCTCAGATCATGCGATCGTCGGCGGCATGACCGACTATCTGGCGCTCAACCGGGCCAGCTGGGACGAGCGCGCGTCGGCGCACGCCGCCTCGCCGGACTACCGGGTGGCACAGTTGATCGCCGACCCGGCGCTGCTCAGCGAGGTGGTGCGGTTCGACCTGCCGAGGCTCGGCGACCTCACCGGCGTACGCGGGGTCCACCTGCAGTGCCACATCGGCACCGACACGCTGTCGCTGGCCCGGCTCGGCGCGACCATGACCGGCCTGGACCTTTCCGGCGCGTCGCTGGCCGAGGCCCGGCGGATCGCCGCCGCGACGCAGACTCCGATCGAGTACGTCGAAGCCGATGTCTACCGCGCCGTGGAGGTGCTCGGCGCGGGCGGGTTCGACCTCGTCTTCACCGGGATCGGTGCGCTCTGCTGGCTGCCGAGCGTGACCCGATGGGCGGAGACGGTGGCCGCACTGCTGCGGCCGGGCGGCCGGCTGTTCCTGCGGGAGGGGCACCCGGCGCTGTGGGCGGTCGACGAGACCCGCCCGGACGGCCTGCTCGTACTCGACCTGCCGTACTTCGAGACGGACCGACCGCTGGTGTGGAACGAGGACGGCACGTACGTCGACACCGAGGCCAGCTTCACCCACAACCTGACCCACGCGTGGAACCACGGCATCGGGGAGATCTTCACCGCGCTCACCGGCGTCGGGATGCAGGTGACGATGCTGGTCGAGCACGACAGCGTGCCGTGGAACGCGTTGCCCGGCCGGATGGCCGAGGGCGATGACGGCGAGTGGCGGTTGACCGAACGACCGGAGCGGTTCCCACTCAGCTACACCCTGCAGGCGGTCCGGGTCAGCTGAGGCTGTCGCGCCACTGGTGGTGCAGCACGGCGTACCGACCGCCGTCGGCGATCAGGTCGGCGGGCCGGCCGTCCTCGACGATCCGGCCGTCGTCGAGGACCAGCACCCGGTCGGCGATCTGCACCGTCGACAGCCGATGCGCGATGACCAGCGCAGTGCGCCCGTGGCCGGTCGGCCAGCCGTTGGCCCCCGGCCCGTCGCCGTTGCGGCCACCGCAGTTCTGGCTATCGTCGTTCTGGCCGCCGTTGAGCATGGTCTGCAACGCCCGTTGCACCAGGCGCTCGGTCGGCACGTCCAGCGACGAGGTCGCCTCGTCGAGGATCAGCACCGCCGGGTCGGCCAGCACCGCCCGGGCGAAGGCGACCAGCTGCCGCTGCCCGGCGGACAGCCGCCCGCCGCGTCGGTGCACGTCGGTGGCGTACCCGTCGGGAAGTCCGGAGATGAACTCGTGCGCGCCGATCGCCCGCGCCGCGGCCTCCACCTCGGCGTCGGTCGCGTCCGGGCGGCCGAACCGGATGTTGTCCGCGACGCTGCCGGCGAAGAGATGGTTCTCCTGCGTCACCATGATCACGTTTCGCCGCAGGTCGCGGCCGGCGATTTCACGCAGGTCGACACCGTCGAGGGTGACCGACCCGCTGACCGGATCGTAGAGCCGGGCCACCAGCTTGGCGATCGTCGACTTGCCGGCCCCGGTGGCCCCGACCAGCGCGACCGTCTGCCCGGCCGGGATCCGCAGGGTCAGCTCGGGCAGCACCAGACGGTCCGGCCGGTAGCCGAACGAGACGGCATGCAGCCGCACCGCGCCGCGTACCGGACGCGGCAGCGGACGCGGCCGCACCGGCTCGGCGACGTCCGGCCGCTCGTCGAGCACGCCGGAGAGCTTCTCCAGCGCCGCGGTCGCCGACTGCAGCGAGTTGTAGAACTGGCTCAGCTCCTGCATCGGCTCGAAGAACCGGCGCAGGTACAGCAGGAACGCGGCGAGCACGCCGATCTCGGTGCGGCCCTGCAGCACCTGCCAACCGCCGAAGGTGAGCACCATCGCGACAGCCACGTTGCCGATGCCTTTGAGGCTCGGTGAGTAGATCGCGATCAGCCGGAACGCGTGCAGGCTGGCCCGCTGGAAGCCGGTGTTGACCTCGGCGAAGATCTCCTGGTTGCGGGGCTCGCGCCGGAACGCGTGCACGGCCCGGACCCCGCCGAGCGACTCCACGAAGTGGATGATCAGCAGCGCCACGGTCTCCCGGGTACGCCGGTAGGCGACGGTGGAGGCGCGGGCGAACCAGATCGACATCCACACCAGGAACGGGAACGCCAACAGGGTCACCAGGGCCAGCGGCAGGTCCAACCAGAGCAGGATCGCCGCCACCGAGACCACCGACAGCCCGGCGAGCACCAGATCGTCGATGCCGCCGTTGACCAGCTCGGAGATCGAGTCCATGTCACTGGTCAACCGGGCCACCACCCGGCCGGAGGTGTAACGCTCGTGGAAGCTGACCGACAGGTTGAGGAAGTGCCGGTACACCCGCTGACGCAGGTCGAGCAGGATCGCCTGACCGATCCGAGCAGACAGGACCAGGAAGCTGCGCTTGCCGACGTACTCGGCGACGGTGGCGACCGCGAAGGCGACGGCGATCGCGACCAGCGGCCCCGCGTCGCCGTCGTCGGTCAGCGGCGGGATGGCCCGGTCGATGCCCAGCATCACGAGGTACGGACCGGCCATCGCGGCGGCGTTCTGCAGCAGCAGCAGGCCGACCGCCACCGCGATCATCCGCCGGTGCGGCCGGGTCAGCGAGCCGAGCAGCGCCCGGCTGCGGGCCCGGACCCGGGCGTTGTCGACCGGACCGCCGTCGTCTGCGCCGCCGACCTCGTCCGCCGCCCGGTCGGAGACCCCGCGCCAGTCCGGCTGAGCGTCGTCGGACCTGCTCGCGTCACGGTCCGCGGTGCCGCCGGCATCGTCGGTCCGGCTCACCGGGACCTGACCAGGCCGGGCCCGTCGGCGGAGAGTACGGCCCGGTAGGCGGGCACGGTGGCGAGCAGTTCGGTGTGGGTGCCGACAGCCGCGATCCGGCCCGCGTCCAGCAGCGCCACCCGGTCGGCCAACGCGACCGTGGACGGCCGGTGCACCACCAGCAGCGCGGTGGTGCCGACCAGCACCCGGCGCAGCGCCTGCTCCACCAGCGCCTCGGTGTGCACGTCCAGGGCGGACAGCGGGTCGTCGAGCACCAGCACCCGGGGCCGGCCCAGCACCGCCCGGGCCAGCGCCAGCCGCTGCCGCTGCCCGCCGGACAGTGACAGCCCCTGCTCGCCGATCCGGGTCCGCAACCCCCAGGGCAGGTCGTGGACGAACTCGGCCTGCGCCAACCGGACGGCGGCGTGCACCTCCGCGTCGGTGGCGCCCGGCCTGCCGAGGGTCAGATTCTCCCGAACCGACATCGAGAACAGCGTGGGATCCTCGAACGCCACGCCAACGCACCGGCGCAGCTCGTCGAGGCGTAGGTCACGCAGGTCATGACCGTCCAGGGTGATCCGACCGCCGGTGACGTCGTACAGTCGCGGCACCAGCGACACCAGGCTGGTCTTGCCGCTGCCGGTCAGGCCGGCGATGGCCAGCGTCTCACCCGGCCGTACGGTGAGGTCGACGCCGCGCAGCACCGGCTCCGGGGTCCCCGGATAGCCGAAGGTGACGTTGTCGAAACGCAACTCACCGCGGACCTCACCGACCCGGATCCGGACGGCGTCCGGCCGGTCGACGATCGACGGCGAGGTGTCCAGCACCTCCTGGATCCGGTCGGCGGCGGTCATCGCCTCCTGAGCGTGCGAGATGATCCAGCCCAGCGACTTGATCGGCCAGATCAGCATCAGTTGCAGAGTGACGAAGGCGACCAGTTGACCGATGCTGAGCTGCTGGTCGGCGACGGCGCCGGCCCCGACGACCAGCACCACCGCGAGGCTCGCGTTCGGCACCAGGTCGTAGCGGGCCGACGCGTGGGCGAGCAGCCGGCCCTTGCCGACCGCGGTGTCGTGCAGCTCGCGGGCCAGGTCGGAGAAGCGCTCGGTGAGGTACGGCCCGCGCCCGAACGAGATGATGGTCCGCAGCCCTTGCGCGGACTCCTCGACCAGGGTGGCCAGGTCACCCTGCTGGTCCTGCATTTGTCGGGACACCCGCAGGTAGGCGCGGGTGAACTGGCGGCTGAACAGGTAGAGCGGCACGGCGCTCGCCGCCACCACCAGCCCCAACGGCCAGTGCAGGTGCAGCAGCAACGCCACCACGGTCAGGTAGGTCGCCGAGTTGAGGATCAGGAACAGCAGACCGAAGGAGAGGAAGCGTCGGATAACCGACAGATCGCTGATCGCCCGGGACAGCAACTGCCCGGACTGCCACTGGTCGTGGAAGGTGACCGGGAGCCGCTGCAGGTGGGTGTAGATGTCCTCGCGGATGGTGCCTTCCATCCCGATCGACGAGGCACTCTGTGTCCACCGCCGGATGAAGATGAGCACCGCCTCGACGACGCCGAGCAGCAGGGCGAGTCCACCGAGGAGCAGCAGACCGGCGGGATCACCGGCGGCCACCGGGCCGTCCACCACCTCGGCGATGACCAGCGGGATGGCGATGCCGGCTCCGGTCGCCGCCGCAGCGGCCGCCAGCAGCCAACCGAGTTGGCCGAGGTACGGGCGCAGGTAGCGGCGTAGCCGCCAGAGATTGTGGACGGCGCGCCGCCGGGGCGGAGATCGGTCGGGTACGGCGTCCACACCACGACGGTAGCCGGTTCCGGCACCGGTTCACTGCCCTGCGAAGGTCACCTGCGATTCATGGTCGAGCAGCCACCTCTTGATCGACAGACCCCACCGGTAGCCGCCCAGCGTGCCGTCGCCGCGCAGCACCCGGTGACAGGGGACCACCAGCGCGACCGCGTTGCGGGCGCAGGCACCGGCCGCCGCCCGGACCGCAGCCGGCCGGCCGGAGCGCAGGGCGAACGCCGTATAGCTCACCGGTTCGCCGGGCTTCACCTCGCGCAGCGTCGACCAGGCGGTGTGCTGGAACGGGCCGCCGTGCTGACAGACCGTGAGCTGGTCGATCGCGGCGAGGTCACCGGCCAGGTAGGACCGTACGGCGCGGGTGACGTCGCCGAGGTCGGCCCGGCGGCGCACCGGCCCGCGCAGGTCGGGGTGGATCAGGGCGAGCAGGTCGTCCGGGTCGGCGGTGAAGCCGGCGGCCCGTAGCGCCCCGCCGGGGTCGGCGATCAGCGTCAGCGGCCCGACCGCCGTGGCGACCGTACTCGTGTCCAAT
Organism: Micromonospora sp. LOL_021; assembly: GCF_048060215.1. NCBI lineage: Bacteria > Bacillati > Actinomycetota > Actinomycetes > Micromonosporales > Micromonosporaceae > Micromonospora > Micromonospora sp. LOL_021. The sequence continues at coordinate 5,687 of NZ_JBHMIN010000043.1, forward strand.
GTCGAAGGTGTTGTCATCATTTACTCCGATGTAGATATCGTTGGCGTGGCGGACCGCCACAGCCGCAGGTTGGCGTACGACCGCCAGGGCCGCCAGCGGTCCGCGTGGGCGGTCAGGTCGGCGGGGGAGGCGGGCAGGCCCAGCGCCGCCGCGCCGCGCCGTACCCCCAGGTCGGTGCCGAGCAGCACGTCCGGGTCGCTGAGCGCCCGCATCGCCACGTACCCGGCGGTCCACGGGCCGATGCCGGGCAGCGCGGTGAGCCGGTGTGACAGCTCGGCCCGGTCGCTGCCCGGGTCGAGCCCGATGCCGCCGTCGGCGACCCCGGCGGCCAGCGCGCGCAGCGTGCCGCGCCGGGCGGCCGGCATCGCGAAGGCGTCGTCGGGCAGGGCGAGCAGTTCGGCCGGGCCCGGGAACGGCGCCAGACCGTCCGCAGGCGGGGCTGTTCGCGACCCGGTCGCAGGCAGGGCTGTTCGCGACGCGGTCGTCGCGCAGAGGCGGGCCAGCACCCGGCGGGCGGCGGACACCGAGATCTGCTGCCCGACCACGGCCCGTACCGCCAGCTCGAAGCCGTCCACCGCGCCCGGCACCCGGACCCCGGGCTCGGCGGCGACGGCAGCGGCCAACGCCGGATCGGCGCCCAGCACGGCGTCCACCGCCGCCGGATCGGCGTCCAGGTCGAAAAGCCGGCGGCAGCGGGACACCGCCGGTGCCAGATCACGCAGGTCGGCGAGGCGCAACGCGGCAGCGAGGAAACCGTCGTGCGGGGTCAGCGCCACCGCACCGGCACCGTACGGCAACCGCAGCGCACGCCGGTATCCGCCGCCGTCGGCGCACTCCACGCCGGGCACCGCCCGGTCGGCCAGGAATCCGAGTACGGCGTCGACCGCCATCGGCCGACGGAACGCCAGCCGTACGGTGATCACCCCGGCCCGGTCGGGCGCACCGGGCCGTACCCGGCCGCGCAGCGTAGACGGCGGGCCGCCGTACACCGTCCGGAACGTGTCGTTGAACTGCCGGACGCTGCCGAACCCGGCCGCGAACGCGATCTCGGCGACGGTCAGAGCGGTCCGCTCCACCAGGATCCGGGCCGTCTGCGCACGCTGCGCCCTGGCCAACGCCAGCGGGCCGGCACCCACCTGCTCGGTCAGCACCCGGGTGAGATGCCGTTCGGTGTAGCCGAGCCGGCGGGCCAGCCCCGGTACGCCGTCGCGGTCCACCACCCCGTCGCCGATCAACCGCATCGCCCGTCCGACCAGGTCGGCGCGGCGGTCCCAGTCGGGCGAACCCGGGGTGGCGTCGGGGTGGCAGCGCCGGCAGGCGCGCAGCCCGGCCTGTTGCGCGGCGGCCGCCGAGGCAAAGAACCGGACGTTGCCCCGCTTCGGGGTGACCGCCGGGCAGGACGGCCGGCAGTAGATGCCGGTCGACGTCACGCCGGTGTAGAACCAGCCATCGAAGCGCTGGTCGCGGCTGTCCACCACCCGGTAGCACCGCTCGAAGTCGAGCTCCATGGGTCGATCCTGCCCGCTTGCCGGCCCGGTCGGCTGGCGGGAATCGGACCTGCAGTCACGAGCCCCGGCCCGTGCCGGCCGGCTGGGTAGCGCTGGCCGTGCCGCCCGTGCCGGCCGGCCGGGTAGCGCCGGCGGCCAGCAGGCCGATCGCCAACGCCGCGAGCACCACCAACAGCGATCGTAGGATGCCGACCTGCTCGGCCAGGAAACCGATCAGCGGCGGACCGGCCAGGAACGAGGTGTAGCCGATCGAACTGACCACCGACACCCGTACCGCCGCCCGGTCGGCCTCGTCGGCGGCCGCGCTCATCCCGACCGGGAAGCCGAGCGACGCCCCGGCGCCCCACAGCAGCGCCCCGAGCAGCGCCAGCGGCAGCGTCGGCCCGAAAACCACCAGGGCCAGGCCGATCAGGGCGAGCACCGCCGTCGCCCGCAGCACCGTCACCCGGCCCCAGCGTTGCAACGCCGTACCGCCGACCATCCGGGCGGCGGTCATCGCCGCGACGAACACCCCGAACGCGACCGCGCCGACCGCGTCACCGACCCGGTAGCCGTCAACCACGGCCAGGGTGAGCCAGTCGTTCGCCACCCCTTCGACGAACGCGAAGGCCAGCACCAGCAGACCGATCAGCAGGGTGCGCGGCTCCCGCCAGGCACGCAGCACCCCGGACCGGGGTGCTGCCGCGCCGGGCACCCGCACCGGGACCGGCAGGAACATCCGTACGGCTGCGGCGATCGAGGCGATCACCAGCAGCGCGGTGACGGCGAGTTGCCAGTCGACCGGCACCGCCAGCCAGGCACACCCGGCCCCGAGGAGCGCGCCGGTCACCGTACCCAGGCTGAAGCCGGCGTGGAAACGGGGCATCAGCGGGCGGTCGAGCCGGCGCTCGACGTCGGCACCCTCGACGTTCATCGCCACGTCCCAGCTGCTCAACCCGGTGCCGGTCAGCAGCAGCCCGGCGCCGGCCAGTGGCGGTGAGACGACCGCCACGCCGACCGCGACAGCGAGCATTCCGACGGTCACGGCCGAGGCACCCAGCAGCACCGTCCGGTGGGGCCCGATCGCGTGTACCAGCGGACCGGACAGCGGCAGCGCGCTGACCGCGCCCACCGACGTGCACAACAGCAGCAGCCCGAACTGGGCGTTGGTCAGATCGAGGGCGTCGCGGATCGCCGGGGTACGGGAGATCCACGAGGCGAACGCCAGACCACTGACCCCGAACGCGATCGCGACCGCGATGCGTGCCCGTTCCACCACCGGCCGCGCCAGCGCCGCCGCCCCGTTCGCCACCACGCCACCCGCTCCCCGCTCGCCCGGACCTTGCCGTCCGCCCGGACGTCCCGTCCGGGCGGCAACGGTACGCTGCCCGCACCGGTGGCCGCCCTGCGCGGACGGTCTGGCCGGGCTGGGCACACGGCACCGTCGCCCTGCGCAGACGGTAAAGCACGCGTCACTGGTAAGTAACATGACGATGCTCACTGCAACTGCTGGCAGTGGCGCTCTCGCCATCTGCGTCAGTCGATGGGCTCCGTTCGGCGACCTGGCTCCTGGATCGATAGAGTGGCACAGTTTGGTGCACCTCGATAAAGGAGTCGGTAGATATCATGCGTCGCCTACTGGCCAGCGCCGTCCTCGGCTCGGCCCTGATCCTCGGATTCACCGGCTGCGGCACCGAGCCGCCGCCGACGGGCGCGCCGTCGCCGACCGTCGGCAGCACCGCCGCCAGCGAGGCCGACATCCTCGCCGCCACCAACGCCGCCTGCAATCAGGCGGTATCGATGAGCAGCGACTTCGCCGCCGGTTTCCAGCGTGACGTCAACCAGTTCGCCGACCCGACGGCCAGCGCGGAGGCGCCGGCGGACGCGAAGGACAACTTCGAGGCGCAGATGCGCGGCTGGTCGGCGACGCTCACCTCACTGGCCACCGGCCCGGTGTCGGACGAACTGCGGACGGTGCTGACCGAGAGTACGGCCGCGATCGAGGCCGCCACCGAGATCGGTGAGACTCCGCTCAGCGACGAGCAGGTCGCCGCCGTGGTGGCGATCTCGGAGAATTTCCGCGCCGTCTGCGAGTGACGTCCGCGAGGGGCCGGGCGGGCCGGGAGCAGACGTCCGTTAGCCTGCTCCAGTTTGCTCGCCTCTCAATGGACGGATTCTCGATGCGACGTACCCTGATCACCGCCGCCGCTGCGACGGCGCTCGCGTTCACCCTGGCCGGCTGCGGCGGTGGCGACAGCGAAACCGACACCGCCGCCGGTCAGACGTCATCGCCGACGGCGACCGCGTCGGCCGACGCGGAGTCGGCCGGCTCCGCCGAGGGCGGGGCCGCCGCGGCCACGAAGGAGGCGTGCGACACGGCGGTACCGGTCGCCGAGGAGACTGCATCGACCATCGAAGCGTACTTCGCCGACCTCATCGCAGCAGTGGCCGAGGGCGGGACGGCTGCGGAGACCGCCGAAGCCGAGTTCCGGGCCAAGTTCACCGACCTCTCGGCAATGCTGGAGTCGCTCGCCGCCGACCCGGTCGACGCCGACGTGCAGCAGGCGTTGACCGAGGCGTCCGAGTTCGCCGCCCAGATCGTCCACCCGGACGACAACACCCCGATGGGACAGGTGGAGGGTCGCCTGGCCGAGCTGGCGGAGAAGCTGAAGACCGCCTGCGCCTGACCCGCCACCGGACGCTGCGTAGACTCGACCGACGTGAGTCTCACCATCGGCATCGTCGGCCTGCCCAACGTCGGCAAGAGCACCCTGTTCAACGCGCTCACCAAGAACGACGTCCTCGCGGCGAACTACCCGTTCGCCACGATCGAGCCGAACGTCGGGGTGGTGGGGCTGCCGGACGGGCGGCTGGGCAGGCTGGCGGAGATCTTCGGCTCGGAGAAGACCATCCCGGCGCCGGTGTCGTTCGTCGACATCGCCGGTCTGGTGCGGGGCGCGTCCAAGGGGCAGGGCCGAGGCAACGCCTTCCTGGCCAACATCCGCGACGCCGCCGCGATCTGCCAGGTCGTGCGGGTCTTCTCCGACCCGAACGTGGTGCACGTCGACGGCAAGGTCTCCCCGGGTGACGACATCGCCACGATCAACACCGAGCTGATCCTGGCCGACCTGCAGACCTTGGAGAAGGCGCTGCCCCGGCTGGAGAAGGAAGCCCGGCTGCGCAAGGACCGGGCGGCGATCCACGCCGCCGCGAAGGCCGCCGCCACGTTGCTCGACGGCGGCACCACGCTGTATGCGGGTGCGGCCGCCGCCGGCATCGACGTCGCCGAGCTGCGCGAGCTGCACCTGCTCACCACCAAGCCGTTCCTGTACGTCTTCAACGTCGACGAGGACGAGCTGGGCAACGCCGAGCTGCTCGCTGAGCTGCGGGCGCTGGTCGCCCCGGCCGAGGCGGTCTTCATGGACGCCAAGATCGAGTCCGAGTTGATCGATCTGCCGGACGACGAGGCGATGGAGCTGCTGGAGTCGACCGGGCAGAGCGAGCCGGGGCTCAACCAGCTGATCCGGGTCGGCTTCCGTACGCTCGGGCTGCAGACGTACCTCACCGCCGGGCCGAAGGAGGCGCGGGCCTGGACCATCCCGGTCGGGGCGACCGCGCCGGAGGCCGCCGGGGTGATCCACTCCGACTTCCAGCGCGGCTTCATCAAGGCCGAGATCGTCTCCTACGACGACCTGGTCGCGGCCGGCACGATGGCGGCGGCGAAGGCGGCCGGCAAGGTCCGGATGGAAGGCAAGGAGTACGTCATGCAGGACGGCGACGTCGTCGAGTTCCGCTTCAACGTCTGATCCGGCATGCTGGGCACGAGCCGGCGTGCGGCGTGTCCCAAGGTTCGCGGTGTCTGCCAGGGGGTAGCAGCTGTGCCCAGCTCGCGGTAATACCGTGGTATGGTTGTTGGATGGCGAGGACGAGGAAGGTCACGATCACGCTGCCGGTGGAGCTGCTGGAGAGCATGAAGTCGCACACCGACAACGTCTCCGGCTACCTCACCGAGCTGGCCGAGCGGGCTGAGCGGCGAAGGCTTCTCCGGGAGGAGTTGGACCGCTATCAAGCTGAGTCCGGGGCGTTCACCGATCAGGAAATGGCCGAGGCCCAGGCGCTTCTGTACGGGACCAGGGAGACGGACCGGGCGGCGTGAGCCTCGAATCGCTTGTGCTCGACTCGCAAGGCTTCTCGGGATGGATCGGCCGGGATCGCATGGTGATGCGACTGCTGGAGCAGGCGGAGCGTGACGGGGCTGATCTGGCCATGTCGGCTGCCACGATCATCGAGGTTTCCCACACCGGCGTGGACACCGCTCGGCTGACCTGGCTGTTGTCCCGCATTCGTGTGGAGGCGGTGACGAAGGAAAGCGCCCGTCGCAGTGCGGGGCTGTTGAAGGCGGCGGGGCTGCACGGGCACAAGTACGCCATCGATGCCATGGTCGCCGAGATGGCGCTACGACTACCCGCGCCGGTTGCGGTCGTGACGTCGGATGTCGACGACATGACCAGGTTGTGCGGGCATCGGGTTCGGGTCATCAGGCTGTAGGCCGGCCCTGCGGCCATGGCAGAGATGTGTCAGGCAGTTGAGCGGCTGCCCGGCTCAGCTCTTGCGACCGGGCACAAGCCCGTCCAGATTCAGCTTGAGCTCGAACGGCGTCGTGGTGTGCAGCTCGTGGCGGTGGATCCCGGTCGCGACGTACGACCGGGTGGGCTCGTCGAGCTCGTATGCGTGGACCACCGGTGATCCACCCTCGTCCTCGACGCGCCAGTAGTGCGGAATGCCGGCTTCCGCGTACTTGCGCAGCTTGACTGTCCGGTCGCGGTGGGCCGACTCCGGCGACACCACCTCGACGACCAACAGCACCTGGTCGGGTGTGTAGAAGGTGCAGTCCGGGTCGTAGTAGGGAGCCCGCGTGGCGAGAAGATCGGGCTCGGGGCGGTTCCGTTCGTCGAGCCGAATCGTCATCTCCCGCTCGATCTCGACGCCTGCTGGCGCCTGCTCCATGAGAGCGAAGAGCAAAGCGGAGACAGCTCGGCCGTGCCAAGCCCGCTGGGGGGACATCATGAAGACGAGCGCTCCGTCGATCAGCTCGGTGTGACGCGGCGCCTGCGGGAGCTGGTCGAGGTCGTCGGCGTACCACCCTTCCGGGCGGGGCGGCCGCATCCACTCGGGCACTGCGGTCATGTTCCTCACCGTAACATCCGGCTTCTGTTGACCTACCGTCGTTCAGTCTCGATGTCTGCGCGGCATCGAGGTGAGGCTCAGACACCTTCCGAGGCGGTTTTGAGGTGCGTGAGCCTCACCTCGACTCCTGAACGGAGGGGTCAGCCTCGGTGGTGGGACGGCTCCGGTCGGTATACGGCCATGACGCCTTCGCCGGAGTCGATATTGGCCAACCGGAGGCGGTCGACGGCACATCCACCCGCTGACCGGTCCCGCCTGAGCCGGCGTCGGCCCAGATCTGGACCGTTCCGTGCCCCGGCGGCACTCTCGGGCCGACCGCCAGGATCCCCGGCTCCTGAGGAGGCGTCGTATCGCCGCGCGCTTCGTCTGGGAACTCGCGTCAAGGCCCTCGGCGAGCGCTGCCACGCGAGCCGAGGGCCGCCTTTGTCTGCCGATCCAACGCTAGTCCACCAGGTTCATCCTGTCCATTAAGTGAACTGAATGGACAGCATCGGCCGGCTGGACAGGTGGCAGCCTGTGAGCATGGTCGACCCGTGGTCGCCGCGTTCGTTTGCCGAGCAGGTGGCCGATGCGCTCAAGGCGAAGATCGATAGCGGCGATTGGCTGCCGGGGCGCAAGCTGCCTGGTGAGGTGACGTTGGCGCAGACGTACGGCGTGGCGCGTGGCACCGTGCGGGCCGCGCTCGACGTGCTACGCGAGGAAGGCCGAGTGGTCACCTTCGCCGGTCGCGGCACGTTCGTCACGCCAGACCCGAAGCCCTGAGGCACCTTCCGCCGTGGCAGGTGACCTTGCGGCGGCAGCGGAGGCGTACCGGGCTGCGCTCCAACGCGTGCAGGATGGGCTCGCGGAGGTCGCTTAAGCGCGTGCCGAGGTGCCACAGGTACGGAAGCGGCTTGCGGCCGCAATCGTGACTGCATACCGAGGCGGTGCCCGCGTGGGCGAGATCGCTCGGGTGACTGGCTACGGCCGGGAACAGGTCCGGCGGATCCTGCGAGCCGGCGGTGTCGAGCCGGAGAAGCCGGAAACCGCTTAGGTCGAGCGCGGGATGGACATGATCGAGCGGTCAGCCCTGCTGGCTGTCGGTCCCGCGGTCGGTCACGAGATGTAGTGCAGGATCACGTTGTGTACGTGGTGGGACTTCTGGTCGCCACGGAACTCGACCTCGTAGGTGTGGGTGCCGACGTTGATCGCGATGGCGCCGGACGAGAAGTACGAGCCGCCCCAGGACTTGTTGCTCACCACGCTCACGCTGGTGATCTTCGAGTACGGGATGCTGGTGATGGCGACCTTCTTGCCGACGAACGACTTGTCCTGGATGATCACCCGGCGGTTGGTCAGCCCGATGAAGCCGGTGCCGGTGCCGATCGCGTCGTAGACCGCGATCACCTGCTCCCCGTCGAGCAGCCCGCTCTCGATCTGCCGGAGTTGCTCCCGCCGATCGTACGCCACGTTCGCCATGTGCCCGAGGGTAGGTGGCGGCCACAACCACGCCAGCGCAGCGTGACATAGCTGCGGTCAGCGGTGATCGTGGCGCTGCGGGGGTCAGTGCAGGTCGACGACCGTACGGTAGGCGTCCTCGATGCGGGCCGCGAGTGCGACATCGCCGTCGGTGATCTTGTCGCCGTCGGGGGAGCCGAGCCGGATTTGGGTCCGTCCGTCGGCCCGGCGTACGTCGGGCCGCAGGTGCAGGGCGTCGGCTGCTACCTTGATCCGCTCGGTGAGCTCGGCGTGCTGGCTGTCGTCGAGCAGCAGGGTTCGCCGGAGCTGCTGGCCGTCCTGCGTCCACCCGTCCAGTTGGGTAAGGGCATCGCTAAGGTAGTCGCGGCCGGTCCGGCTGGACCAGAGTGCTCGCAAAGCCACACCTCCCAGGCGTCGTTGCCGGCTTGTGGCCAAATCGTCGCCATCCTGTGTCTTGGTCGGTGGTCCCCAGTCTGGCCGCTAACTGGTTGGTGTGTCCACGTCCACCCTTCCGTCATCTGCTGTCCTAGCAGTCAGCAGGGTTACCCGAAATGCTGATTGATCTGGCAGGCTCATCTGCTGTGCGGAGCGGGCGGGCGAGGCGTCAGGTGGTGGTCGGGGCGGCGATCGTCGTTGACGGTCGGGTACTGGCGTGTGCCCGGACCCATCCACCGGGCGCGGCCGGCAAGTGGGAGTTTCCCGGTGGCAAGGTGGAGAGCGGCGAGACCGAGACTGATGCCCTGATCCGTGAGTGCCAAGAGGAACTCGGCGTTGTGATCACGGTGGGTGACCGGGTCGGCCCCGACCAGCCGCTCGGCCACGGTCGGTCGGTGCTGCGGGTCTACCTCGCCGGACTGCTCGGGCCGGCGCAGCCGACCGCGCTCGAGCACTCAGCTCTGCGCTGGCTGGCGGCCGACGAACTCGATCAGGTCACCTGGCTGCCCGCAGACCGGCCGATCGTCGCCGAGCTCCGTCCGTTGCTGCACGCCGCTCGGTGAACCGGATACGCCCCGGCGGGCCGGTGGCGGCCGAGCCGGCTCAGAGGTTGATCGCGACCTGGAACGACCGGGAGGTGAGCCCGGCGCCGCCGTGCCAGATCTCGAAGCCCGCCTCGATCCCGCTGAGGTACCAGTCCCGGTCGAGGTAGCCGCGGCCCACCGCGTCCCGGGTGAACGCCGCCAACTCCAGGTCCCGCGCCTCGTCGACCGGCGTGGTACGTACGTACGCCACGTAGTTCCAGTGCCAGTCGGCGTAGTAGACGTCCCAGGTCGCACCGGCCAGGGCCACTCCCCGCGCCACCAGCGTCCCGGCCGGCTCGGCCCCGCCGGCCCGGTCCAGCCAGACCATCAGTTCGGCGCCGTCGGGGGAGCGGTGGGCGTTGGCGTCGGTGTGGAACCACAGGTCGTACGTGGCATTCCAGCGGCCGGTGGCGCCCTGGGTATCGATGGCCCAGTTGGACCGGGCGGTGCGCAACTGCGTCACCTTGATCGGCAGGCCGCTGCCGACGGTGCAGTTGCCCCAGTGGCAGCCCTGGTAGATGGTCGGGTAGGCGGCGGCGGAGCCGTCCCGTTTGTCGTGCTCGGTGTGGGTCACCTCGAACCGGCCGGCGGCGTCGACCGTCAGACACTGCGGAGTGTCCGCACCCCAGACGTTGTTCATCACCACGTACCGCTTGTCGGTGATGTCGATCGTGTCGGCCCGCCCGCAGAGTTCGCTGGCGTCGGCGTCCGGTGCCAGCCAGACGACGGTCACGCCGGCGACGACGAGGGCGGCGACGACGAGTGCGGGCAGGCGGTGGCGCCGGAGCCGGAGCGGGATCATGGTGGGGAGTCCTTCGGCGAGCAGCCCGCAGTACGGGCTGGTGCCGTGGGCCCGGCGGCCCGACGCCGCCCCACGACGGAAACGGTGGACAAGGTCCCGTTCCCGGCTCCGCGAAGGATGTTACGACCGTCAATGGATGGCGGGCAACCCCGGCGACCACGGATAGAAACCGCCCCCTCCCGGCGCAGGAAGCACCGGGAGGGGCGGTCAGCGGGCGTGAGACCGGCTTAGCGGTCCTGGTCCGGGTGGTGGTAGTTGAGTGACTTGTCCGGTAGCGGGAAAGTGACGTCCTCGCCGAACGGCGACGGCGCGGCCGGCTTGTCGAACGCCAGCTCGCTGATCGGCAGGTGGCCCTTCTCGTCCACCGCCGCCGCCTGCGGGCGGGGCACCTGCCGGTGCCAGTTGACCCCGCGCTCGGCGTCGGCCGCCGCGCTGCGGTCACCGTCGGCCGGCAGCCCGGCCGCCGTACCGGCCAACTGGTCCAGGCCGGACTCACCGAGCGCCGGTCCACTCGCTGCCGCGCCGTTCTGCCCCCGCCGGAAGATCTTGCTGCCGAGCCACACGAGGGGATCGTACCGTCGGTCGACGACGCGTTCCTTCATCGGGATGATCGCGTTGTCGGTGATCTTGATGTGCTCGGGGCAGACCTCGGTGCAGCACTTGGTGATGTTGCAGTAGCCCAGCCCCTGCTGCGCCTGCGCGTACTGCTTGCGGTCGGTCCTGGTGTCCAGCGGGTGCATGTCCAGCTCGGCGGCGCGGATGAACACCCGGGGACCGGAGAACGCGGTCTTGTTGTCCTCGTGGTCACGTACCACGTGGCAGGTGTTCTGGCAGAGGAAGCACTCGATGCACTTGCGGAACTCCTGCGAGCGTTCCACGTCGACCTGCTGCATCCGGTACTCACCCGGCGCGAGGTCCTCCGGCGGGCTGAAGGCCGGCGTCTCCAACGACTTCTGGTAGTTGAACGAGACGTCGGTGACCAAATCGCGGATCACCGGGAAGGTCCGCAGCGGGCTGACGCTGATCGTCTCGTTCTCCTCGAACGTCGACATCCGCGTCATGCAGCCCAGCTTCGGCATGCCGTTGATCTCCATGGAGCAGGAGCCGCACTTACCGGCCTTGCAGTTCCACCGGCAGGCCAGGTCCGGAGCCTCGGTGGCCTGCAGCCGGTGGATGACGTCGAGGACGACCTCGCCCTCGTTCACCTCCACCTGGTAGTCCTGCAGTTCGCCGCCGGTCTCGTCGCCCCGCCACACCCTGAAGTGGCGCTTGGTGCCCATCAGTTGTCCGCCTCCTCAGCGAGCGCGTCCTGCGCCAGCGCGTCGAACTCCGCCAACTCCTCGTCGGTCAGATACTTGGCCAGCTCCGCCCGGTCGAAGAGCTTGATCAGCTCCGGGCGCATCTTCGGCAGCGGCTTGTGCTCCAGCTTGACCGTGTCGCCGTCCAGCGAGCAGACCAGGTTGACCGTGCGCCACTGCGGGGCCATGGTCGGGTGGTCCTCGCGGGTGTGCCCGCCCCGGGACTCGGTGCGCTCCAGCGCGGCCTTGGCGGTGCACTCCGACACCACCAGCATGTTGCGCAGGTCCAGCGCCAGGTGCCAGCCCGGGTTGTAGCGCCGGCCGCCGGCGGCGCTGACCTTGGCCACCCGCTCGCGCAGCTCGGCCAGCTTGACCAGCGAATCCGCCAGCTCACCTTCGCGGCGGATGATGCCGACCAGGTCGCCCATCACCGCCTGCAGGTCCTGCTGCAGGGTGTACGGGTTCTCCCCGGTGTCGCGCGACAGTGGCGCCAGGGCCTGGTCCACCGCCTGCTCGACCTCGTCGGCCGAGACCTTCGGCCGCCGGTCCAACCCGCCGACGTACGCGGCCGCGTGCTCACCGGCCCGCTTGCCGAAGACCAGCAGGTCGGACAGGGAGTTGCCGCCGAGGCGGTTGGAGCCGTGCATACCGCCGGATACCTCACCGGCGGCGAACAGGCCGCTGATCCGGCCGGCCGCCGCGGCGGTGTCCGGGTCGACCTCGACGCCACCCATCACGTAGTGGCAGGTCGGCCCGACCTCCATCGGCTGCTTGGTGATGTCGACGTCGGCCAGCTCCTTGAACTGGTGGTACATCGATGGCAGCCGGCGACGGATCTCCTCCGCCGGCAGCCGGCTGGCGATGTCCAGCAGCACGCCGCCGGACTCGGTACCGCGACCGGCTTTGACCTCGCTGTTGATCGCGCGGGCGACCTCGTCACGGGGCAGCAGCTCCGGCGGACGCCGGTTGTTGTCCGGGTCGGTGTACCAGCGGTCCGCCTCCTCCTCGGTCTCCGCGTACTGCTTGCGGAACACGTCGGGGACGTAGTCGAACATGAACCGCTTGCCGTCGGTGTTGCGCAGCACCCCGCCGTCGCCCCGGACCGACTCGGTGACCAGGATGCCCTTCACCGAGGGCGGCCAGACCATGCCGGTCGGGTGGAACTGCAGGAACTCCATGTTGATCAGGGTGGCGCCGGCCCGCAGGGCGAGCGCGTGCCCGTCGCCGGTGTACTCCCAGGAGTTCGAGGTGACCTTGTACGACTTGCCGACCCCGCCGGTGGCCAGCACCACGGCCGGCGCCTCGAACAGGACGAACTCGCCGCTCTCCCGGTAGTAGCCGAAGGCGCCGGCGACCCGGGACCCGTCCGGCCCGTCTTCCAGCATCAACTCGGTGATGGTGGTTTCGGCGAAGACCTTGATCCGGGCGTCGTGGACGCCGTACTCCCGCTTGTCCTCCTGCTGCAGCGAGACGATCTTCTGCTGCAGGGTGCGGATCAGCTCCAGGCCGGTGCGGTCACCGACGTGGGCCAGTCGCGGGTACTCGTGGCCACCGAAGTTGCGCTGCGAGATCTTGCCGTCCTTCGTACGGTCGAACAGCGCGCCGTACGTCTCCAGCTCCCAGATTCGCTGCGGTGACTCCTTGGCGTGCAGCTCGGCCATCCGGAAGTTGTTCAGGAACTTGCCGCCGCGCATGGTGTCGCGGAAGTGCACCTGCCAGCTGTCCCGGCTGTTCACGTTGCCCATCGCGGCGGCGGCGCCGCCCTCGGCCATCACCGTGTGCGCCTTGCCGAACAGCGACTTGGAGATGATCGCGGTGCGTTTGCCGGCCAGTCGGGCCTCGATCGCGGCCCGCAGTCCGGCACCGCCGGCACCGATGACCACGACGTCGTAGTGGTGTCGTTCGATTCGGGTAGTCATATGTCCAAGCCCTCAGTTGAAGAACCGCAGATCGCTGAACCAGCCGGCGGACAGCGCCATCACGTAGAAGTCGGTCAGCGCCAGGGTGCCGAGCGTGATCCAGGCCAGTTGCATGTGCCGGACGTTGAGCTTGGAGATGAACGTCCAGGCCCGGTACCGCACCGGGTGCTTGGAGAAGTGCTTCAGCCGGCCGCCGGCGATGTGCCGGCAGGAGTGGCAGGACAGGGTGTACGCCCAGAGCATGATCACGTTGCCGAGCAGGATGACGTTGCCCAGGCCGACGCCGAAGCCGTTCTCCCCGTCGAAGGCGAGGACTGCGTCCCAGCTGTTGATCAGCGAGATGATCACCGCGGCGTAGAAGGCGTAGCGGTGGGCGTTCTGGAAGATCAGCGGGAAGCGGGTCTCACCGGTGTAGCTCTTGTGGCCGTCCGGCACCGCGCAGGCCGGCGGCGACAGCCAGAACGCCCGGTAGTAGGCCTTGCGGTAGTAGTAGCAGGTCAGCCGGAACAGCAGCAGGAACGGCAGGGTCATCGCCGCGTCGGGGATGATCCACCAGCCGGGTAGGAACCGGCCGAAGTGGGCCGCCTCCGGTACGCAGCGTTCGGTGACGCACGGTGAGTAGAACGGGGTGAGGTAGTGGTGCTCCTGGACCCAGTAGAAGTCGTGCATGAAAACACGGACAGTGGCGTAGGTGACCCAGGCACCGAGTCCGATCACGGTGATCAGCGGGGGTAGCCACCACCGGTCGGTGCGCAACGTCTTCGCCGCGATGGCGGCGCGCGCCCGCGCCTGCCCCGGCATCGTTGCCGTAGTCGTCATCCTGTCTCCCTGACGGGGCCCGACCCGCGCAAGGGCGGACCCGGATATCTTCGGCCGGTCTGTGGCGATGCAGGGCAGAGCCCAGATTGCCGTGCGACCGCGTGCTCCGGAACCCGCACCACACGCATCGGCGGGCGCTGGTCCGGTGCACACGTTACGCCCAGTACCGGCGGCCGTATGCGCAAGGGAGTCTCGCCGGTATCGCGTCGGTTACGAAAGCCCGGCCCGCCGCTAGGGGGGTGGATGTGCAGAAGCTCACTGGATCCCGAGCGGCGTCGGTCACAGATTGGCAGCGGACCCGTCGTCAGGGGCGACGGGCGGTGCGGTCGACCAGCCGCACCGCCCATCGCGGACCCACCCTAAGTGAGGTATGCCTAACCTAAGCAGTGCCGCAGGGCGTCGTCAATACCGCCGTGGTCAGCCGGTGGCGCCGCCGGTGATCTGCCAGCCCGCCAGGTGCAGGGCCGGCGCGTGCCAGGAGGTGTCGTCCCAACTGTCCGGCAGCCGGCTCAACTCTGAGCCCAGACCCAGTACCGCACCGGGTGCGAGCGCCTGCGGATACGACTGGGTGAACCGCAGACTGCGGACCGCCGCCACGACCTCGCCTGACTCGACCAGCCACGCACCGTTACGGGTCAGGCCGGTCACCACCAGGCTGCGTGGATCGAGAATCCGGGTGTACCACAGGTCGGTGACCAGCAGACCCCGCTCCACACCGCCGAGCAGCGCCGCACTGCCCCCGGCGGCCGGCCCGCCGCCGCTGGCGGACTGCCCGCCGTCGGCCGGGAGCAGCCGCAGATGCTGACCGACCGGCCCCCACGAGACGCTGCCCGGCGCCGCGTGCCCGGTCGATGCGGTGCCGGCCGCCGCCGCGGTCCGTCGGTCGTGGGTGAGCGCCGTCGATCGGCCGGCGTCCACCAGCACCGTACGGCCGGTCGGGGTGCCCTCGGCGTCGAACGGCAGCCCGCCGCCGGTGGCCGGGTCGTCGACCAGCGAGATGGCCGGGTCGAACTGGGCCTCGCCGAGCCGGACGAACGACCGCCGTTCGTGGTGCGCCTTGCCGGCGAAGCCGTGCCGGGCGAGCATCTGCAACAGATCCAGCACCGCGGTCGGTTCGAGCACCACCGGGTAGCGCCCCGGCGGCAGATCGACCGGGTGCCGGCCGGCCCGGGCCTTCACCGCCGCTCGGGCACCCAGCGCCGCGCCGTCGATGTCGGTCAGCCGGTCGGCCGCCTGCCGGGCCACCCCGTCGGCGCCGTCGGTCCGGGCGATCCCGTCCATCGCGGCCTCCGCCGACCGGCCGCCGGCGGTCTGCCCGGCGCTGTTGGCGAACCCCGTCGATCGGTGCACGGTACGGCAGAAGCCAGCGCATTCCAGACCACCGGCGGCCGCGACGAAGTCCCGCACCTGGGCCGCCCGCTCCGCCGGACCGGCCTGCGCGGTCGCCTCGTCCCACGAACCGGCCGCGTGCAGCGGTGCCGGCCCGGCCAGCCCCGGCCAGGCCGGATCCGGCGGGCAGAGCCGGGCCGCCGCCAAGGTGCGCTCGACCAGGTCGGCCAACCCGTCCGGGCCGGTCAGCGTGGTCGAACCGATCGCGGTACGGCCGTCGACGTGCAGCCGCAGCCACACCGTGGTGACCGCCTCGGCGACGTTCTGGTGGATGAACGAGTTGGCGAACCGGGTCAGCGCCAGCGCCCGGTGGCTGACGTACGCCTCGGCCTGCGCGCCCGGTCCGGCGGCCCGCCGGACCGCCGCCACCACCCGGAGGGCCAGGTCGGTCTCGGCGGGCGACGTCGCCGCGCCGGTCAGCCCCGCGTCCAGACTCACCCGCGTACCCCCACCCGGACGTTGGTGAACCGGGCCGGCGCCGCCGGATGCCCGGTGTGCCCGACCTGGCCGGGCTGGCCCTTGCCGCAGTTCGGCGTCCCCCAGGCGACGCTCTCCGACGACAGCATGTCCATCGACTGCCAGAACACCGGGCCGATCCCGGTGTACGTCGGGTTGCGCAGCATCCGCCCCAACTTGCCGTTGCGGATCTCCCAGCCGATCTCACAGCCGAACTGGAAGTTGAGCCGCTTGTCGTCGATCGACCAGGACCGGTTGATGTCCATCAGCACCCCGTGGTCGGTCGCCGCGATCATCTCGTCCAACGTGTGCGGCCCCGGCTCCAGACCGACGTTGGTCATCCGGACCATCGGCAGCCGCGACCAGCCGTCCGCCCGTACGCTGCCGCCGTGGTCCAGGCCGGCGACGGCGGCCGAGTCCCGACCAGCCAGTACGCCGACCCACCGGCCCTGCCGGACCGCGTCCCGCTTGACCGCCGGGCTGCCCTCGTCGTCGAACCCGAAACTGCCCAGCGCGCCCGGGATGGTCGGGTCGATCGTCACGTTCATCAGCTCGGATCCGTACCGCAGGCTGCCCAGTTGGGCCAGGTCCAGCCAGGACGTGCCGGCGAAGGCGGCCTCCCAGCCGAGGATCCGGTCCAGTTCGATGGCGTGCCCGACCGACTCGTGGATCTGCAACGCCATCTGCTCCCCGCCGAGGATCAGCGTGGTCTCCCCGGCCGGGCAGGCCGGCGCGGTGAGCAGCGCCCGGGCCTCCTCGGCGATCCGGGCGGCGTGCGCCGGCAGGTCCAGGTCGTCGACCAGCTCCCAGCCGCTGGTGCCGTACTGGCCGCGGTGGCTCGGATAGGAACGGCGCTGGGTCTCCCCGTCACCGATCACCGTCGCGGACAGCCCCGCCCCGCACTCGCGGATCCGCTGGTCGATCCGGTGCCCCTCGCTGGAGACGAACCACTTCTCGGTGTCCCAGATCTGGTACAGCCCTTCGGCCAGGTCGGCGCCGTGGTCGAGCATCGTGCGGGTGGCCGACACCAGCAGATCGCCCTTGTCCGGCAGCGGCACCGACAACGGATCGACCCGGCACGGGCTGGCCCAGCTCGCGGTGCCGGCCCCGGCCGGCACCAGGTCGATCGGCGGCCCTGGCACCTGGGCGCTGGCCGCGGCGATCTTCGCCGCCCGACCACCGGCGGCCCGCGCCGCCGCCGGCGACGGATCCGGTACGGCGTAGAAGCCCCAACTGGAACCGACCAGTGCGCGGACGCCGAGACCGGCGTCGCTGTGCTGGACCAGCGCCTCGATCTCGCCGTTGCGCGCGGTCATCGACTCGTAACGGCGGTGCATCACCCGCGCGTCGGCGTACCGGGCGCCGGCGTCGAGTGCCGCCTGCACGGCGGCCGTCGCCACCTCGAACTGGGTCACCCTGTGACCTTATGCGACATCGGCTCGGCCGGGCGATCCCGACGCCTCCTGCCGCCGCTCAGCCGAGCGGTCCCAACGCCTGCCGGACGAACGCGAGTTCGGCGCGCAGCACGGTGGCCGCGTCCGGGTCGGTGCCGGTAGCCAACGGCAGCACCGCGTGCGGTCGGCCGGCGGCCAGCAGCGCGGCGGACAACCGCAGGGTGTGCGCCACCGGTACGGCGTCGTCGGCCAGCCCGTGCACCAGCAGCAGCGGGCGGAGCTGGTCGCTGCCGGTCACCGGTTCGGCGGCGACCTCCACCAGGCTGTGGTGCGGGTAGATCTCGCCGCCCTCCTCGGGCAGGCCGAGGAACCGTTCGGCGTACCCGCTGCGCAGCAACGCCCAGTCGGTGACCGGGTCGCGCGCCACGGCGGCCCGGAACACGTCCGGGCGGCGCAGCGCGGCCAGGCCGGCCTGCCAGCCGCCGAACCCCGTGCCCCGCACCGCCACCCGGCCCAGGTCGAGGTCGGGATGTTTCTCCGCGATCGCGGTCAGCGCGTCCACCTGGTCGGCGAGCAGCACGTCGGCCAGCCGCCGGTGCACCACCTTCTCGAAACTCGGTGCGACGCCCGGCGTACCCCGATTGTCGACGGTGACCACGGCGAAGCCGGCGTCGGCCCACCACTGCCGGGCCAGCCAGGCCGCCCGTTCGGCGCGGACCTGCTGGTGGCCCGGCCCACCGTGCACCTCCAGCAGTACCGGCAGCCGTCGGCCGGCGACATGCGACTGCGGGTAGAGCACACCGGACGGCAGCCGGCGGTCGGTGACCCGTTGCAGCGTGGGCCGGGGCGTCACCGCCGGGGTGGCCGCCAGGCTCCGCAGCACGCCGAGTTCGGTGTCGTCACGGCAGATCGTCCAGCGCACCCCCGGCTGGTCCAGGGTGGCCGAACCGACGGCGAGTACGGCACCGCCGACGGCGGCGACGTGCCAGCCGGGGCTGCTGGTGAGCCGGACCGCGTCCAGGCCGCCCGAGGAGGCCGCGGTACGGACCCGGTAGAGGTGCTGTTCGCTGGGTTCCCCGTCACTTGCCTCGATCAGCAGGTCCGGGCTGGTGTGCCGGCCGGGCAGCCGGCCGACCACCCGACGTACGTACAGCGCCGCCGGGGTGAGCAGGGTGCCGTCGGCGAACAGGCAGCGGGCGTCGTACCCGTCGTGGGCGAGTTCCCCGCCGACCAGCACCCGGCCGTCGGACAGGTGGCAGGGGGTGCCGGGGATCGGCTCCACCCACCGGGGGTCGGCCAACTCGGCGTGCACCTGGGTCTCCCCGGTGCGTGGGTCGATGGACAGCACCAGGCCGTGCTGCTGCAACCGGCGTAGCACGGTGATCAGCGGGCCTCCGTCGGACCAGTCGACCGACACCAGGTACGGGTAGGTCTCCCGGTCCCAGTGCACGTCGACCCAGCCACCGTCGAGGTCGAGCAGGTGCAGGGTCACTTCGGCGTTCGGGCCACCGCACAACGGGTACGGCCGGCTGCGGGCCGGTCGTTGCGGCCGCGCCGGGTCGGCGTACTGCCAGCGGGGCAGCCGGGAACGGTCGGCCCGGGCGGCGAGGATGCTCTGGCCGTCCGGTGACCACCAGTAGCCACGGTTCCGGCCGAAGTCGACCGCCGCCGGGTCGGGCAGCGCCCAGGTGATGTCGCCGTCCTCGCCAGCGAGCAGCACGTCGCGGCCGTCCGGGTGGACGACCCGGAGCTTGCCGGATCCGTCGCGGACGGATCCATCGCCGCCTGGGCCCTCACCACCCGGTCCGCCGGTCGCGCCGGCCGGCCCGACCGGGTCCGCGTCGCTGTCCGACACGTACGCGATCCGGCTGCCGGTCGGATCCGGTCGGGCGTCGGTGACCGAGCCGACCACCGGTACCTCGATCACGTCGCCGGTCACCAGGTCGGCCCGGAACAGCCGGCCGGCCAGGACGAACACGGCGACCCGGGCGGCCGGGTCGGTGGCGTACCGGGTGATCCCCGCACCGGCGGTGTTTCCTGCGCTGGCGGTGTTCGCGGTACCGAGCAGGACCGTCGGGTCGGCGATCCGGTGGTGCTCGCCGCTGTCGACCTCGAACGACCAGAGACCGGCGGCCGGGTCGTGTGGGCCGGTGGAGCGCAGGAACACCACGCGGGCGCCGTCGGCGCCCACGGTCACCGCGTGCGGGGCGCCCCGGACGGGTCCACTGGTACGGGCGGCAGGTTGCGGAGATTCCACTCCCGGATCGTAGAACCGGCTGATCAGCGATGAGACCGGTAATCCACTCCGGTGCCCATCCGGCGTAAAGTTGCCGGAGTGACCGACCCCGCCGCCGCGCGACGGCTTCTACTGGTTCATGCCCATCCGGACGACGAGACGATCGGCACCGGTGCCCTGATGGCCCGGTACGCCGCCGCCGGAGCGCAGGTCACCCTGGTCACCTGCACTCTTGGCGAGGAAGGCGAGATCCACCTGCCGCGCCTGGCCGGGCTGGCCCCCGATCAGGCCGACCAGCTCGGCGGGTACCGGATCGCCGAGCTCGACGCCGCCTGCGCGGCGCTCGGGGTGACCGACCACCGGTTCCTCGGCGGTGCCGGCCGGTACCGGGACTCCGGGATGATGGGCCTGCCGACCAACGACCACCCGCGGGCGTTCTGGCAGGCCGACCTGGACGAGGCCGCCGGGCTGCTGCTCGAGGTGCTGCGGGAGACCCGGCCGCAGGTGGTGGTCACCTACGACGACAACGGCTTCTACGGTCACCCCGACCACATCCAGGCCCACCGGGTGACGATGCGCGCCGCCGAACTGGCTGCCGCCGAGGGTGTCGCCCCTGACAAGATCTACTTCACCGCGATGCCGAAGAGCGTGCTCGCCGCCGGCATCGACGCGTTCCGGGGCGCGTCGAACAACCCGTTCGCCGGCGTCGAGCACGTCGACGACCTGCCGTTCGGCACCCCCGATCCGCAGATCGCGGCGCGGATCGACGGCACCGCCCATTACCAGGCGAAGCAGGCCGCCATGCGGGCGCACGCCAGCCAGATCCCGGACGATTCCTGGCTCTACGCGCTGGCCGGCAACGTCGGCGGCGAGTTCATGGGCTACGAGTACTTCGTCCTCGGTGCCGGCCGGCCGGGTCCGGGCGACGGCCCGTACGGCTGGGAGACCGACCTGTTCGCCGGGCTGCCGGCCGCCGAGGTGCCGCTGCCGTGACCTCGCCCGGTGTCTCCGGCCAGGTGTCGGCGGTGGAGCCGACGCCGCCGGTGGCGTCGGCTCCGGCCCCAACCCGCCTACGTGAGCTGGTGGACCTGGGGCTGCGGACGGTCGGCGGGGTGGTCGCGGTGGTCGCGGCGGCGCTGTCCGCGGTCCTGGAGCTGCTGCTGGCCACGGTACGGGTCGGCGGGCACCTGGTCGGAGTTTCGGTGCTGCTGGCGATCGCCGGCAACGTGCTGGTGAGCTGGTTCGCGATCCGCGCGGTAGGTGCCCGGTGGGCGATGACGTTGCCGGCGGCGGCCTGGTTCTCGGTGATGGTGCTGGCCGCCGGCGGCACCACCGAGGGGGACATCCTGCTGGCCGGCGACAACTGGGTGGGCTTCGCGGTGATCTTCACCGGGGCGATCGCCTTCGCCGTACTCGCGTTCCGGATGATCCTGGCCCAGCCGGCCCGCCGCAGCGACGGAGGCTGACGCGGCCGGGTGCCGGCTCCTACAATCTTCGGTACGAAAATTCTGGTCCGGAGGACACCTGTGCGGTCCGGCGTGCTGTGGACGCGGTGCGGGTCTGGGTGCGGGAGGTGGAGATGAGGCAGCGCTGGCTGCCGGTCGGCGTACTCGCCGGGGTGCTGTTCGCGGTCAATGTGGTGGCCCGGCTGGTAGTCCGCTTCGGGTTCGACGCCGACCCGCAGATGCAGGACCGGCTCTCGTTGGCGATGTTCGTGGTGATCGGCGTCGTGCTCGGCTCGGTGGCCTTCGTCTGGGGGCGGGACCGGCCGGTCGAACGGTGGAGCGGTGACGCCGCGGCGGCAATCCTGGCGGCGCTGGTGCTGACCATCTTCGTCGGGCCGTTCGTCAGCGGCGACCATCCGTTCTCGGCCGGGGCGGGCGCGTTCTTCTCCCAGGTGTGGCTGTACGGCGGCTTCTCCATCGGCGGGGTGCTGCTCGGCTACCTGGTGCTGATCACACTGGGCTGGGACCACCGGTCCAAGTCGCTGGAACGGTACGCCGAGACCAAGCTCAACAAGCCCCGTCGGGTGGTCCGTCGCTGACCGCCGGCTGCCACGGCAGATAGACGTGGTGGGTGGTGAAGCCGAGCCGGGCGTACAGGGCGGTCGCCGGGTTGTGCTGTTCGGCCTGGAGGAACGCGGTCGGCGCGGCCAGTTCGTCGGCGGCCCACTGGCCAACGGCCCGCAGCACCCGGGTGGCGTGCCCGCGCCGCCGGGCCGTCGGCCGCACCTCCAGCAGCGCGATCTGACACCACCGGTGGTCGGCGTCGACGGCGCCCCGGGCGATGGCGACGAGCTGGCCGTCGGCGTACAGGTGGGCGAAGCGCACCTGCGGTGCGTCGGTGAGCAGCCGGTGGGCGGCGGCCGGCAGCGGGTCGCCGGCCGATTTGCGGGCCGCGACCAGGGCGAGCCACTCCTGCGACGGCGCGCGGTCCAGGCGTACCGACGCAGCGGCGTCGGGTGGAACGCCCGCCGCGTCGGCGTCCTGGCCGGCGGTGCGGGCCAGCAGGTCGGCCAGCGGCACGGTCTGCACCAGCACCAACGGTCCGCTGCGCCAACCCCGGCGGGCGAGTTCGCCAGCAACCTCGGCGGCGGCCGGCAGCGGCACGTTGACCTGTGCCGGCAGGCCACGCTCGGCGTACCAGGCGGTGACCGCGTCCACCGCCGCCGGCAGCGGGCAGCCGGGGTCGCCGAGCGGCAGCGCCGAGTTCGCCCGGCCGGTCCAGCCGTCGGCGGCGCGCAGCAGCCAGTCGCCGAGCCGCTGCTGCACCGGCGCCGCCCAGGTCTGGTTCGCGGCCCGTTCCAGCTCGGCGACGGCGGCGGATTCGCGGTCCGCCGCCCGACGGGCCGCCGGACTGGCGGTCGGCGGCACCAGCTTGCTGCGGTGCACGTCGGCGAGGGCGACCCGGCGCGGCCCGTTACGGGTCAGCACCGTGAGTTCGGTCTCGGTCAGCTCGGCCAGCAGGCCGAGTAGGTCGGTATAGAGCGGACGATCTCCGCCAACACCTATAATTTTTCGGACTACCACGCGGTGTCCCACATCTTGTGGCCGGAGCACGATCGACCCCCTCCCCGGCGAGATACTAGGCTCGTCAGTGCCGCGGGCGATCGCGGCATGTCGTGCGGGAAGGAAGGCCAGTGACCTACATCATCGCCGAGCCGTGCGTCGATGTGCTCGACAAGGCGTGCATCGAGGAATGCCCGGTCGACTGCATCTACGAGGGCAATCGGATGCTGTACATCCACCCCGATGAGTGCGTCGACTGCGGTGCCTGTGAGCCGGTCTGCCCGGTGGAGGCGATCTTCTACGAGGACGACGTGCCGGAGCAGTGGAAGGAGTACACCACCGCGAACTACGAGTTCTTCGAAGATCTCGGCTCGCCGGGCGGTGCCTCCAAGGTCGGCAAGATCGAGAAGGACACCCCGTTCGTCGCGGCCCAGCCGGCGCGCGGGGACGCGCACTGACCGGGGCGCGGGCGGGCCTGGCCGCCGGGCGGTCCGCGCCGACCGGCGGCGGGTCACCGGCCGCCGGCCTGCCGGACTTTCCGTGGGATCGGCTGGCCCCGGTCAAGGAGCGTGCCGCCCGGCACCCCGACGGCCTCGTGGACCTCTCGGTCGGTACGCCGGTCGACCCGGTGCCGGCCGTGGTCCAGCAGGCGCTGGCGGCCACCACGGACACCCCGGGTTATCCGATGACGGCCGGCAGCCCGGGACTGCGCGAGGCTGTCCGGGACTGGTGCGTACGCGAGTGCGGTGCCGTCGGCGACCGGATCGGTGTGCTCCCGACGGTCGGTTCCAAAGAACTGGTCGCCTGGCTGCCCACCCTGCTCGGGGTCGGTCCCGGCGACGTGGTGGTGGTGCCGGCCGTCTGCTACCCGACCTACGAGGTGGGCGCCCGGCTCGCCGGGGCCGAGGTGGTACGGACCGACTCGCTGACCGCGCTCGGGCCGTCGAGCCGGGTCCGGCTGGTCTGGGTCAACTCCCCGGGCAACCCGACCGGCCAGGTGCTGCCGAGCAGGCATCTGCGCAAGGTCGTCGACTGGGCGCGCGAACGCGGGGCGGTGGTGGCCAGCGACGAGTGCTACCAGGCCCTCGGCTTCGAGGCGCAGCCGGTCTCGGTGCTCAGCGAGGACGTCTGTGGCGGTGATCCGACCGGCCTGCTCGCCGTGCACTCGTTGTCCAAGCGGAGCAACCTGGCCGGCTACCGGGCCGGGTTTGTCGCCGGTGATCCGCGGCTCGTCGGTGACCTGCTCGCGGTGCGCAAGCACGCCGGCATGATCGTGCCGGCTCCGGTACAGGCGGCGATGATTGCCGCGCTCTGTGACGACCAGCATGTGGCCGACCAGCGTCGGCGGTACGCGGCCCGCCGGGACCGGCTCCGGGCAGCGCTCACCGCGGCCGGCTTCACCATCTCCCACTCGACCGCCGGTCTCTACCTGTGGGCCAGCCGGGACGAGGACAGTTGGTCGACCGCCGACTGGTTCGCCGCCCGCGGCATCCTGGTCGCGCCGGGTGCCTTCTACGGTCCGGGCGGGCAACGCCATGTGCGGGTGGCATTGACCGCCACCGACGAGCGGGTGGCGGCGGCGGTCGCCCGGCTCGACTAGGCTGGCCGGATGGATGCTCCGGTGGTGGCGGTGCGCGGTGAGGTGACCCGGGAGGTCGCACCCGAGTTGGCCCGGTTCGGGGTGACCGCCGTCGCTCGGGGCAAGGACCGCTCCGGCACCCTCGCCCGGCTCGCCGAGCGGGGCGACGCGGTCCGCACCCTGATCGACGGGTACGGGTCGGCGATCGAGCGCCGGGAGTCCGGCGCGCTGCTGGTACGGCCCGAGTGGCGACGCTCCGGGGAACGGGTCGTCGCCTACCACGCCAGCGTCACCACCACCGTCACGGTCGTCGACTTCACTGTGCTCGGTGAGCTGATGATGCGGCTGGCCGATCAGGACCAGGTCCAGGTCAGCGGGCCGTGGTGGTCGCTGCGGCCGACCAGCCCCGAGCTGGGCCAGGCCCGTCGGGCGGCGATCGCCGAGGCGATCACCCGGGCGCGTGACTACGCCGACGCGCTCGGGGCGGAGGTGACCGGCCTGGTGGAATTGGCCGACCACGGGATGTCCGCGCCGCAGCCGGTGATGTTGCGCGGTGCCACCCGGGCGTTCGGCGCGACCGAGATGGCGGATTCCGCGCCGCAGCTCGATCTCGACCCGCAGGTGCAGACGGTGCATGCGGTCGTGGAGGCCCGATTCACCATCTCTGCTCCGGCGGTACTGCGTCCATCGTGACAGGCGAACGGCCCGATCCGGATCGACGTCTCATCGTTGCCGACCATTGCCCGGCAGAAGTATGGCCAAGGCGTTGTCGGACTGGTAAACCGAGCGGTGGATGTGTTGCCCGGCGGTGAATGGATCGCCCGGGCGTCGACGGGTCAGTCGTAGGCGTTGCCGCGCGTTGACGTCCGGCCTGAGGGGAGGCCCGTGTCGGTCCGGAAGCTCACCAGTGGATATGCCACGGTGATGATCCTGCTGTCCGCCGGGATCCTCCTCGCCCCCGGCTGGCATCCAGTGCTGTGGCCGGCGCTCGGTATGATGAGCGCCGGTGGAATCTTCTTCGGTATCCGCCGCTACCGGCCCAAACGGGCCGCGGCGTGGTGGAGTCTCGCCGGCGCGCTGGTGATGCTCGCCGCTGGCGACACCACGTACGCGATTCTTCCCGGCTCAATCGTCACCGAGCTGTGCTATCTGACGGTATTCGCCCTCACCGCCGTCGGCCTGTTCATGCTGACCCGCGGCAACCAGATGCTTGGCGACCGGTCGCGGCTGCTCGACGTCCTCACATTTTTGTGCACCGCCGCGCTTCTGGCCTGGATCTTCATCATCGGTCCGTACATCACCGCTCCCGGGATGGATCCGTTCGAACGATCGATCCTCGCCGCGTACGCCCTCGGTGATCTGTTGATTCTGGCCGTGATGATTCGTCTGCTGGCGACGAATCCACGCACCCCGGCCCTGGTGCTGCTGCTCGTCGGGGGCGCCGGCATGCTCACCGGCGATATCCTGTACGGACTGACGACGCTCGGTGAGCAGTGGCAGCCGGGCGGCCCGATCGAACTCGGCTGGCTGCTGACCTACCTGACCTGGGGAGCGGCCGGGCTGCATCCGTCGATGGCGCAGCTGTCCGAGCCGGTGGAGATCGAGCCGGGCAAGATCAGCCGGCCGTGGGCGGCGCTGCTGGTCCTGGCGACCATGATCTCGCCGTCGATTCTGCTGATCGAGGCGATGACCGGGCGGATCCGCGACGGGGCCATGCTGGCCATCACCTCGGCGGTGGTCTTCGCGCTGGTGCTCAGCCGGTTCGGTGACGTGCTCGCGGCCCACCGTCAGACGGTCCGCCGGGAGCAGGGGCTGCGGGACGCGTGCGCCGCCCTGGTCTCGGCGGCCGACGCGGCGCAGGTGGATCGCGCGATCCGGTCCGGGCTCGCCCGGATCGTGCCGGAGGGTGTCGACCACCGCCTGGTGCTGGTGCTCAACCGCACCGGCGGGGTACCGGCGCTGGCCAGCAGCGTCTGGGGCCCGTCGGTCCCGGTGACGGCGACGGGCACGTTGCTGCCGTCGACCGCAGCGGTACGGCGTACCCGGCTGCTGCGTCGGCCGACCCTGACCCCGATGCTGGCCCACCAGCTCGGGTCCTTTCCGTTCGCGTTGCTCTGCCCGTTGGTGCTGCCGGAGCAGCGGCCACCTGGTCCGGTGCCGGCACAGCCGCGGCCCGACGTGACCGGTCCGCGAGCCGGGGTGCTGCTGGTCTCGGCCGAGACCAGCGTCCTCAACGCGTTGCGCGACGCCATCGAGGTGCTGGCCAGTCACGCCACGATGGCGTTGGAACGGATTCGGCTGGGTGACGAGATCAACCGGCGGGACGCGGAGGCGTACTTCCGGGCCCTGGTGCAGAACAGCGTGGACATCATCCTGATCGTCGACGACGGCGACGCGGTCCGGTACGCCAGCCCGGCGGTGCGGACGGTGCTCGGTCGGCCGGCACCGGACGGCGGCCCGCTGACCGACCTGGTCGATCCACCGGACCACGGGCGGGTGCTCGAAGGGTTGGCCCTGGTCCGCTCCTCCGGTGAGCCGCACGACTGGCCGGACTGGCGACTGCGGCACGCCGACGGTAGCACCGTGCAGGTCGAGGTGAGCTGCCGTGACCTGCGGTCGGACCGGGCGGTACGCGGTCTGGTGCTCACCCTGCGGGACGTCACCGAGCGTCGTCGGCTGGAGCAGGAGTTGACTCACCGGGCGTTCCACGATTCGTTGACCGGGCTGGCGAACCGGGTGCTGTTTCACGACCGGGTGCAGCAGGCGGTGGCCCGCGCACAGCGCGGCGGGCACGCGGTCGGCGTACTGTTCATCGATCTTGACGATTTCAAGGTGGTCAACGACACGATGGGCCATCAGGCCGGCGACGAGCTGCTGGTCGCGGTGGCGAACCGGTTGGCGGCCACGCTGGGGTCGGCCGACGCCGCCGCCCGGCTCGGCGGTGACGAGTTCGCCGCGCTGGTCGACGACGCGACCGACCCGGCCGAGGTGGAGCAGACCGCGCAGCGGGTGGTCGCGGCGTTCGCCGAGCCGTTCCGGCTCGCTGGCCGGATGGTCGGTGGCGCGGTCAGCGTCGGGGTCGCGAGCACCTCGGACGCCGACGGCACCGACGAGCTGCTGCGGCACGCGGATCTCGCCCTCTACGTCGCCAAGGGGGCGGGCAAGGGGCGCTGGCGGAGGTACCAGCCGGCGTTGCATGTGAGCCTGATCCGGCGGATGGAGCTGCGTACCGCGTTGGAGCGGTCGGCGCCGGAGTCCGACTTCGCTGTCGTCTACCAGCCGGTGGTCGAGCTGGCCAGCGGCAACGCCGTCGGGCTGGAGGCGTTGCTGCGCTGGCGGCACCCGAGCCTGGGGCTGCTGCGGCCGGACCAGTTCATCGACGTGGCCGAGGAGACCGGGCTGATCGAGCCGATCGGCGACTGGGTGCTGGGTCGGGCGCTGGCCGCTGTCACCCAGTGGCGGGCCGCTCTGCCGATGGGCGAGGCCCCGTATGTCAGCATCAACGTCTCCGCCCGGCAGTTCCGGGTCGCCGGCTTCACCGGCAAGGTCCGTCGCGAGTTGATTGCCGCCGGGTTGCCGGCGGATTCGGTGATGCTGGAGCTGACCGAGAGTCTGCTGCTGCAGAACGACGACCAGATCTGGTCGGACCTGGCGCAGCTGCGCGAGCTCGGTGTCCGGCTGGCCATCGACGACTTCGGTACGGGGTTCTCCTCGCTCAGCTACCTGCGTCAGCTGCCCATCGACGTGCTCAAGATCGACCGTTCGTTCACCGCGGAGATGGCCTTCTCGCAGCGGCAGCGGTCGTTGGTGGACGGGATCATCCGGTTGGCGCACTCGCTCGGTCTGCAGGTGGTGGCGGAGGGCATCGAGACGGTTGCCGACCGGAACCTGCTCGGCGACCTGGGGTGCGGCTTCGGGCAGGGTTATCTGTTCTCCCGGCCGCTCGCCGAGGCGGACGCGGCGGCCTGGCTGGCCGGTGGCCGGCCGGTCGGGTTGACCCAGCAATAGATGATCTATATGTAGTCACGTGGCGACTATGAGTGCAAATTCTGTCCATATTGCCCCGAGTTTCGGGCCGGGTGAGTGTATACCGGGTATGTAATCCTGGGGCTTCGGAATCACGACCCTGACGCCGCTCCGGCGTCTACCGGGGAGGTTCACGATGTCCAATCCATCCAGGAGAGTCCAAGCCGCCGCTCTGGTCGCCGTACTGGCCGCGACGCTGATCGGTGCCGCCCAACCGGAACCGGCCGCCGCCCAACCGGCACCGACCCCCGACGACCCGGTCAGCCCGGTCCGTACCGACCCCGCGACCGCGGTCACCCTGGTCACCGGGGACCGGGTCGTCGTCACCAGCGCCGGCACCGCCATCCAACCCGCCCCAGGCCGTAACCACCTGCGGTTCCACACCTACCAGGGCTCCGACGGCCGGTACGTCGTACCAGCCGACGCGCAGCCGCTGATCCGCACCGGCGTGCTGGACCGGCGACTGTTCAACGTCACCGACCTGATCTCGTCCGGCTACCACGACGCCGCCACCGCTCAGCTGCCGCTGCTCGTCGAGTACGCCGTCCCGGCCGACGCCGCCCGCCGGGCCGCCGGCGGCCTTGCCGGCGCCCGGGTCACCCGGGACCTGCCGGCGATCGGCGGTGCCGCGCTGACCGCCGACAAGAACACGGCGACCGACTTCTGGGCGGCGGTCACCGGCACCGACCCGGCCGGCGGGGTGCCGACCCGGGCCGGGACGCTGGCCACCGCCTCCGGTCTGGCCCGGGTCTGGCTGGACGGCCGACGGCGACTGCTCCTCGACCGCAGCGTCGGGCAGATCGGCGCGCCGGCCGCCCACGACGCCGGGTTCACCGGGGCCGGGGTGACCGTCGCGGTGCTGGACAGCGGGGTCGACGCCGGCCACCCCGACCTGACCGGCAAGGTGGCCCGGTCGGAGAACTTCACCGACGATCCCGACCCGGCCGACCGGGTCGGCCACGGCACCCACGTCGCCTCGATCATCGCCGGCAGCGGTGCCGCATCCGGCGGGGCGAACCGTGGGGTGGCCCCCGACGCCACCCTGATCTCCGGCAAGGTGTGCGAGTCGTCCTGGTGCACCGAATCGGCGATCCTGGCCGGCATGCAGTGGGCCGCCACCGACCAGCGGGCCACTATCGTCAACCTCAGCCTCGGCGGCCCGGACACGCCGCAGACCGATCCGCTGGAGAAGGCGGTCGACACGCTCACCGCGCAGACCGGCGCGCTCTTCGTGATCTCAGCCGGCAACTCCGGCGCGGACCGTACCGTCGGCTCGCCGGGCAGCGCCGACGCGGCACTGACCGTGGGCGCGGTGGACCGCGACGACACGCTCGCCGGCTTCTCCAGCCGTGGCCCGCGCATCGGTGACGACGCGGTCAAACCGGACATCACCGCCCCGGGTGTCGGGATCGTCGCGGCCCGCGCCGCCGGCACCACCCTCGCCGATCCGGTCGACGAGCACTACGTCGCCGCCTCCGGCACCTCGATGGCCGCGCCGCACGTGGCCGGAGCCGCCGCGCTGCTCGCCCAGCGTCGGCCGAACTGGCCCGCCGTGCGGTTGAAGGCCGGCCTGATGGCGTCGGCCGCACCACGTTCCGGCACGGGCGCGTACCCGCAGGGTGCCGGCCGGGTGGACGCCGCCCGCGCCGTCACCCAGGAGCTGATCAGCCGACCGGCCAGCGTGTCGTTCGGCCGCGCCGACTGGCCGCACCACGACGACCCGGCGATCGTCGAGAAGATCACCTACCGCAACACCGGCAGCGAGCCGCAGACCCTGACCCTCTCCGTCGAAGCCGTCGGCCCGACCGGCCGCAGCGCACCGGCGGCGATGTTCCGGGCCGGTGCCGACACGGTGACCGTACCGGCCGGCGGCACCGCCGCTGTCCAGCTGACCGCGGACACCAGCGTCGGTGGCCCGGACGGCTACTACTCCGGCCATCTGGTCGCCACCGGCGCCGGCCAGCGCGTCATCACCCCGTTCGGCGTCCACCGCGAGGTGGAGAGCTACGACCTGACCTTCGTCCACGTCGACCAGGCCGGCGCGGCGACCGACGACTACTGGACCGTCGCGGTCGGCCTGGACCAGCCGGTGGACGCGATGCCGTGGACCTCGGACGGCTCCGGCCGGGTCACCACCCGGCTGCCCGCCGGCCGGTACGGACTGTCCAGCATGATCCAACGCTGGACCGGCGAGCAGGAACACGAACTCGCCGTCCTGGTCCGGTCGAACCTGCGGCTGGACGGTGACCGCACCGTGCTGTTCGACGCCCGTACCGCCCGACCGGTCCGGATGACCGTGCCCGAGCCGACCGCGCGTCCGGCGCTGGTCGACGTCAGCCTCTACTACCGCACCCCGCAGATGGGTGCCGGGATCGGGGTGCTGGCCGACACCTTCGACGGGCTCGCCGCCGCCCACGAGGGCGGGCCGTCGGGCGCGGGCGAGTTCACCGCCAGCATCGCCAGCCAGTGGCTGCGACCGGACGGCGCGGACGGGTTCACCGCCAGCCCGTACTTCTACGGGTTGAGTGAGCTCTTCGCCGACCGGCTGCCCACCGGGTTCACCCGGCACTACCGTCCCCGGGAACTGGCCACCGTCCGGCACCGGTTCCGCGGGGTCAGCCACGGCGACCTCACCGACCGGCTGGTCTTCCCCGGCCACGGCGAGCGGGACATCGGGGGATGGGCGCTGGTGACCCCGGTCGAGCTGCCCAGCGTGCGGGTGGAGCACTACAGCGTGTCGAGCACGTCGACCTGGGAGAGTTCGCTGGAGTTCGGCCGGGCGGTGGACGGTCAGCTCTGGCCGGAGTACACCGCCGTGCTGGTCTCGCCGGCGAGCCGCCACCAGCCCGGCAAACGCACCCTGGACACCTGGAACCTGGCACCGTACGGGCCGGTGTTCCCGGCCGTCGCGGGCGACGGTGCCGCAGTCAGCCGGCGGGGCAACGTCATCGACGTCCAGGTGCCGGTGTTCGCCGACGCGAACGGCCACCCCGGCGGGGTGGCGACGCAGACCGCGCGGACCGCGCTGTACCGCGACGGAAAGCTGATCGGGGAGAGCCCGGAGCCGGGCTACGGCCGGTTCCCGGTGCCGCGGGCCCAGGCCGACTACCGGTTGGAGATGTCGGCGACGCACGACGTCGGGGACTTCTCCACCTCGGTCAGCGGAGCGTGGACCTTCCCGTCCGGTCCGGTGACCCGCAACCAGGTGGCGGCCCTGCCGGTGATGGCGGTGCGATTCACCCCGCCGGTGGACGCCGGAAACACCGCCGCCGCCGGACGGGAGATGCCGATCCCGTTCACCGTCGCCCACCAGCCCGGCGTGGTCGGAATCGGAATTCGCCGGCCGACCGTCGAGGTGTCCTACGACGGCGGGCGGACCTGGCAGCCGGCCGAGGTGCAATCCGCCAAGGCCGGCTGGACCGCCACGGTCGACCATCCGTACCGGGACGGCTATGTGTCGCTGCGGGCGTCGGTCACCGACCGGGCCGGCAACACGGCACGGCAGACGATCGTCCAGGCGTACCGGATCGTGCGCCGCTGACCAGCGCCGGCCGGTGCCCTGCCCGCCGTCACGGGGCGGGTGGGGCACCGGCCGACCGCGGCGGACCGGAACCGGCGCACCTCACCGGCCGGTCCGCGGTCAGCTGTTGGCGTGCAGTGCCTCGTTGAGTTGGATGCCGGCGCCGGTACGCGGCCGGGCCTCCAACGCGCCGGTAACCGAGTTGCGCCAGAACAGCAGCCCGTCGACCCCGGACAACTCGCGGGCCTTGACCACCCGGCCGTCCGACAGGCTCACCTTGGAGCCGGCGGTGATGTAGCAGCCGGCCTCGACCACGCAGTCGTCGCCCAGCGAAATGCCGATGCCGGCGTTCGCGCCCAGCAGGCTGCGCTCGCCGATGCGTACCTTTTCGGTGCCGCCACCGGAGAGGGTGCCCATGATCGACGCGCCGGCCCCGACGTCGGAGCCGTCGCCGACCACCACGCCGGCGACGATCCGCCCCTCGACCATCGAGGTGCCGAGCGTGCCGGCGTTGAAGTTGCAGAAGCCCTCGTGCATGACGGTCGTCCCGGACGCCAGGTGGGCGCCGAGCCGTACCCGGTCGGCGTCGGCGATCCGCACCCCGGACGGCACCACGTAGTCGGTCATCCGGGGGAACTTGTCCACCCCGTACACCGCCAGGTGGCGCCCGGCGGCCCGCTCGATCAGTCGCAGCTCGTCGACCCGGTCCGGCGGGCACGGTCCGGCGGAGGTCCAGGCGACGTTGGCCAGCCGGCCGAAAATGCCGTCCAGGTTGAGCTCGTTCGGCCGGACCAGCCGGTGGGACAGCAGGTGCAGCCGCAGGTACGCGTCGGCGGCGTCGGCGATCGGGTCGGCCAGCGAACCGATCTCGACGACCACGATCTCGGTACGCAGTCCGGGCAGTGCCCGGGGGCCGACCACCCCGGCGGGCAGTCCGGCCGGTGCGGCGCCGTTCGCGGCCGGCGGCCGCTCGCCGAGCCCCAGCTGGCCGACCGGATACCAGGTGTCCAGCACCTGCCCCTGCTCCGTGCAGGTGGCCAGGCCGATGCCCCAGGCGGGCTGCGTCGAAACCGTCACCGAACTGTCGCCTTCCGATCGGGGTACGAGTCACCACCGGGCCGACGTCCGGGCGATCCGGGTGATCAGCGGACGAGTCGACCCTGCCGAGACGGTACCGTGCCAGCCATGGTGAACCCGCTGACCCCCGAGGTCCTGGCCGATCCGGTGACCCTGACCCGCGCGTTGGTCGACATCGAGTCGGTGTCGCGCCACGAGCAGCGGATCGCCGACTGCGTGGAGCAGGCGCTGTCCGTCGTGCCCTGGCTGACCACCGGGCGGTACGGCAACACGGTGATGGCCCGGACCGAGCTGGGGCGCTCCCGGCGGGTGGTGCTCGCCGGGCATCTGGACACGGTGCCGCTGGCCGACAACTTCCCGTCCCGGGTGGTCGGTGACCTGATCTACGGTTGCGGCACCTCGGACATGAAGTCCGGGGTGGCGCACGCGTTGCATCTGGCGGCCACCGTCGCCGAGCCGAGGTACGACGTCACCTACCTGTTCTACGAGGCGGAGGAGATCGACTCACGGTTCAACGGGCTGCGCCTGGTGGCCGAAGCCCACCCGCAGTGGCTGGCGGCCGACTTCGCGGTGCTGCACGAGCCGACCCACGGCGTCGTCGAGGCCGGTTGCCAGGGCACCCTGCGGGCGGTGGTCGGCACCACCGGCCGCCGGGCCCACTCGGCCCGGTCCTGGCGTGGGGTGAACGCCATCCACGCCGCCGGTGAGGTGCTGCGTCGGCTGGGCGACTACTCG
The DNA here is from genome assembly GCF_048060215.1 of Micromonospora sp. LOL_021. Lineage (NCBI taxonomy): Bacteria > Bacillati > Actinomycetota > Actinomycetes > Micromonosporales > Micromonosporaceae > Micromonospora > Micromonospora sp. LOL_021. The sequence continues at coordinate 39,096 of NZ_JBHMIN010000043.1, forward strand.
GTGCGGACCGTCGCCATCGACGGATGTGAGTACCGGGAAGGGTTGAACGCGGTCCGGATCGGCGGCGGGGTGGCCGGCAACGTGATCCCGGACCGGTGCGACGTCGAGGTCAACTTCCGGTTCGCGCCGGACCGCGACGGGCGGCAGGCGGAGCAGCACGTCCGCGAGGTCTTCGCCGGGTTCGACGTCGAGGTGGTCGACTGCGCTGGCGGGGCGCTGCCCGGACTGGCGTCGGCACCGGCGCGGGAGTTCCTCGCCGCGGTCGGCGAGCCGCCGGTCGCGAAGCTGGGCTGGACCGACGTCGCCCGGTTCGCCGCGCTGGGCATCCCGGCGCTCAACTTCGGCCCCGGCGACCCCAACCTGGCGCACGCCCGAGACGAGCACGTGGAGATCGACAAGATTCAGCAAGGTGCCGAGACACTCCGGCGTTGGCTGACGCCGGAGTGAATCGGGATCACCGCAGCCGGGATCACCGCAGCAGCGCCGGCTCCTGCTCGACGGCGTCGTCCACCGGCTCAGCCGGATGCGCTCGCCCCCCGGCAACCCGGCGCTCGGCCACCACGACACGGATCCGGCGGTGCATCTGCCGCCGGACCCGGATGAGTTCGCTACGTGTCATCATGACTACTCCTCCCCCCGAAGGTGCCGTGACGGCGTCCTCCCCACCGTCCGGCGTACCCAGTATCTGTTAATGGAGACGTAGCCGCAGCCGATTTGGTTGCACTTGACGCCAGATTGACATCACCTTTTCGTCACGCGTCGGGTGAGTGCCGCAGCGGGGCGGTTCGGCGTCCGCACTGGACACGCGCGGGCGGCGACGTCAAGCACGGCACGCCGCCCACTACGGTTGTCCAGATGGACCAGTCGAACAACCATCGCGCGCCAGACGACCAATCCCGACCGGGACCGGACCGGATCGGTGCGACACCCGACGAACCGGGTTCGGAGCGGCACCGGGGCGCGGTGACCCTGCGCCGGGAAGCGGTCCGCCGCAGCACCGCCGATCAGGGTCTGCTCGATTCACGGGCCCGTGGCGAATGGAAGACCAAGGATTCCTGGCGGGCGCTGCGAATCCTGTCGGAGTTCGTCGAAGGGTTCGACACTCTCGCTGATCTGCCGCCGGCGGTCAGCGTTTTCGGGTCAGCCCGCAGCGCGCCGGACAGCCCTGAATGCCGGCTCGCCGAAGAACTCGGCCGCGCGCTCGCCGGTGCCGGCTACGCCGTGATCACCGGCGGCGGTCCCGGTGTGATGGAGGCGGCCAACCGGGGCGCCACCGAAGCCGGCGGCGTGTCGGTGGGGCTCGGCATCGAATTGCCGTTCGAGCAGGGCATCAACGAATGGGTGGAGGTCGGCATCAACTTCCGCTACTTCTTCGCCCGCAAGACCATGTTCGTCAAGTACGCCCAGGCGTTCGTGGTGCTGCCCGGCGGGTTCGGCACCATGGACGAGCTGTTCGAGGCGCTCACCCTGGTGCAGACCGGCAAGGTGACCAGGTTCCCGGTGGTGCTGATGGGCACCGGGTACTGGTCCGGACTGGTCGACTGGCTGCGTGACACGATGCAGGCGCAGGGCCGGATCGGCGACGCCGACCTCGACCTGCTCTGCCTGACCGACGACGTCGCTGAGGCGGTACGGCACATCGTCGACGCGGATGCCGCACTCGCCGCCGAGCAGGCGGCGCTGCGTCAGACGGCGCACGCCCAGATCGAGGCCGAGCGGCAGGCCGACGAACGGGCACCGGCCGGGGACCACCGGCCGGCGGAATGAGAGGAGCAGCACGGATGGCCGCGATCGGAGTCTTCTGCGCCTCGTCGCGCACCCTGGAGCAGCGGTGGCTCGACCTGGCCGCCGAGACCGGGCGGGAGCTGGCCCGACGTGGGCACACCCTGGTCTCCGGCGGCGGCTGCGTCGGCATGATGGGGGCGCTGGCCGACGGCACCCGGGCCGGTGGCGGCTACACCCTGGGGGTGATCCCGCAGTCGCTGGTCGACTTGGAGGTGGCCGACACCCGCTCCGACGAACTCGTCGTCACCGACGGGATGGCCAGCCGCAAGACCCTGATGATCGAGAAGTCGGACGCGTTCGTCACCCTCCCCGGCGGCCTCGGCACCCTGGACGAACTGTTCGAGGTCTGGACCACCGCCGTGCTGGGGCTGCACCGCAAGCCGGTCGTGCTGGTCGACCCGGACGGCTTCTACCAGGGCCTGCTGACCTGGCTGGCGGCGTTGGCCGACACCGCCTTCGTCGGGCGTACGGCGCTGGATCTGCTGATCGTCGTCGACTCGGTGCCGGCCGCGCTGGACGCCATCGGGTCCCGGCTGGATTGACCGGGTACCGGGTGGGCGTGCACCCACGCGCCGCGCGGTGTCGCCGCGTCGTGGTGAGATGAGCGGCGTGCAGGCGTACCGGCTGGTCCGCCGGCCGGCGCGGGCCGAGCCGGCGCGCTTCGACGACCCCGCGCAGCAGGCGGTGGTCGCGCACACCGACGGGCCGCTGCTGGTCGTCGGTGGTCCGGGGACCGGCAAGACCAGCACGCTGGTCGACGCGGTCGCCACCCGGGTAGCCGAGGGGACCGACCCGGAGCGGATCCTGGTGCTCACCTTCAACCGGCGGGCCGCCGTCGCACTGCGCCGACGGATCGAGGCGGCGATCGCCGCCGGCTCCCGGCGGGTGCTGCACGAACCCCTGGTACGCACGTTTCCCGGCTACGCGTTCGGCCTGTTGCGCCGCGCCGCCGCCGAACGGGGCGAGCCGTCGCCGCGGCTGCTCACCGGCCCCGAGCAGGATCTGATCATCCGCGAGCTGCTGGACGTGGCCGGACCGCAACCGGGGGCCGCCGCCCCGGACGACCCGGCCGCCACCACCAACGGCTCCACCGGCCCGACCGGCGATCAGAACGGTGACCAGATCGGCGACCCGGTCGGCTGGCCGCCGGAGCTGCGCGCCGCCCTGCCCACCAGGGCGTTCGCCACCCAGCTGCGCGACCTGCTGCAGCGGGCCACCGAACGCGGTGTCGGGCCGGTCGAGCTGGCCCGGCTCGGCGAACGGCTGGGCCGGGCCGACTGGCCGGCGGCGGCCCGCTTCCTGCGCCAGTACGTCGCGGTCCTCGCGCTGCGCGACGTCAGCAACCGGGGTTCGATCGGCTACGACCACGCCGAGCTGGTCCGGGCCGCCACCGGGCTGCTCACCGACGATCCGTCGCTGCTGGCGGCCGAACGGGGCCGACTGTCCTACGTCTACGTCGACGAGTTGGCCGACACCGACCCGGCGCAGGTCGAGCTGCTCGGTCTGATCGCCGGTGGCGGGCGGCCGCTGGTCGCGTTCGCCGACCCGGACTCCTCGACGTACGCGTTCCGAGGCGCGGATCCGGGCATCGTGCCGGCGTTCGGGCACCGGTTCCGGACCGCCTCGGGCGCGCCCGCCCGGCAGATCCTGCTGCCGGTCTGCTACCGCGCCGACCCGGAGCTGCTGGCGGCGACCGGTCGGGTGGCCCGGCGGCTGCGCGGCCCGGCCGGCCACCGTGACCTGCGCCCGGCCCCGGCTGGCGGGGCGGCCGATCCGTCGGCGGCCGACGGCGCGGACTCGGACCCGCCGTCGGCCGACGGCGCGGCGTCGGACCGTGCCGACCCCGTGGCGGTACGGGTGTTCCGTTCGGCGACCAGCGAGGCCGGCTACCTGGCCCACGCGCTGCGGGTGGCGCACCTGATCGACGGGGTGCCCTGGTCCCGGATGGCGGTGATCGTGCGCTCCACCACGCTGCAGCTGCCGCCGCTGCAGCGGGCCCTGCACATCACCGGCGTGCCGACCGTGGTGCACGCCGAGGACCTGCCGCTGCACCGGCAGCCGGCGGTGGCGCCGCTGCTGTTGCTGCTGCGCTGCGCGTTGGAGCCGGACCGACTGGACGAGGAGGCGGCGGTCGCGCTGCTGCACTCCCCGCTGGGCGGGGCGGACCCGCTGGCCGAGCGGCGGCTGCGGCAGGGGCTGCGGGCCCTGGCGCTGGCCGCCGGTGACCGCCGTCCCTCCGGCGAGCTGCTGGTCGACGCGTTGCGCGATCCGGCGGAGCTGGCCGCGATCGAACGCCGCTGGGCGGCACCGGCGCAGGCGGTCGCGACGCTGCTGGCCACCGCCCGGGACACCGCGGCCCGGCCGGGTGCGACCGCCGAGGACGTGCTCTGGGCGGTGTGGCAGACCAGCGGGCTGGCCGACCGGTGGTTCGGTGCGATCCTGCGCGGCCGGACCCCGGCCGGGCCGGCCGGCACCGTACCGGTCGGTGGGGTGACCGACGCCGGGGCGCGGTGGCGGGCAGCGGCGGCGGACCGGGACCTGGACGCGGTGATGGCACTGTTCGACGCGGCGGCCCGGTTCGTCGACCGGCTGCCGGGTGCCCGAACCGAGGTCTTCCTCGACCATGTGCTCGGCCAGCAGTTGCCGGCCGACACCCTGGCACCGAGCGGCGATCGCGGCGAGGCGGTCCGGCTGCTGACCGCGCATGCCGCGAAAGGCCTGGAATGGGACGTGGTGGCGATCGCCGGGGTGCAGGAGGGCGTCTGGCCGGACCTGCGGCTGCGCGGCAGCCTGCTCGGTTCGGAACGGCTGGTCGACGTGCTGACCGGTCGGGCCGACGGCGCCGGGCTCACCGCGTCGCTGGTGGCGCAGACCTCGGCGCTGCTCGACGAGGAGCGGCGGCTGTTCTACGTGGCGGTGACCCGGGCCCGCCGACGGCTGCTGGTCACCGCGGTCGCCTCCGCCGGAGTCGGCGGGCTGGACCACGAGGAACAGCCGAGCCGGTTCCTGCACGAGCTGGGCGTGTCGACGGTGGACGCCGACGGCGAGGAGCTGCCGACCCTGCCGGCCGGCCGGCCGCCCCGGTCGCTCACCCTGCCGGCGCTGGTCGCCGAGCTGCGTACCGTGGTCACCGACCAGACAGCGCAGCCGCAGCGCCGGCAGGAGGCGGCGGCGGTGCTCGGCCGGCTGGCGGTCGCCGGGGTGCCCGGTGCCCACCCCGACGACTGGTGGGGGCTGCGGCCGCTGTCCGACGACCGGCCGCTGGTCGACGAGGGCGAGTCGGTCCGGGTCACCCCGTCGACCATGGAGAGCGCGCTGCGGTGCAGCCTGCGCTGGCTGTTGGAGCGGCACGGCGGCCGGGGGGAGCCGAGCGCGGCGGCCGGCGTCGGCAACCTGGTGCACGCGGCGGCGATGCTCGCCGAGGACGCCAGCGTCGACCGGGCGAAACTGCTGGAGTACGTCGCCGCCCGGTTCGACGCGATCGACCTGGCCGCCCGCTGGATGGCTGGTCCGGAGCTGGCCCGTGCCGAAGGCATGGTCGACAAGCTGCTGCGCTGGCTGGCCAGCAATCCGCGCCGGCTGCTCGCCATCGAGCACGAGTTCACCGTACGGCTGGACGACCCGCGGCAGCCGGTGGAGCTGACCGGCCGGGTGGACCGGTTGGAGATCGACGCCGACGGCCGGCTGGTGGTGATCGACCTCAAGACCGGCAAATCGACCTCGGTCACCGCCGCCGAGCTGGCCGAGCATCCGCAGCTCGGTGCATACCAGGCGGCGGTCGAGGCGGGGGCGTTCGCCGAGTACGGCGACGACTCCGGGGGCGCGGCGCTGGTCCAGCTCGGTACCCCGGTGAAGGAGGCGAAGGAGCAGCAGCAGGAGCCGCTGGCCGACACCGACGACGCCGGCTGGGCGACGGCGATGGTCCGCCGTACCGCCCAGACGATGGCCGCGTCGACGTTCTCGGCGGTGGCCAACTCCAGCTGCCGGGTATGCCCGGTGAAGACCAGCTGCCCGGTCTCCGGCAAGGGCCGCCAGGTCGTCGAGCCACCGTCGGTCCAGCCACCGCCCGGCGGGTCGCCGGCCACCGAGCCACCAGCGGAGCACGGATGACTCAGCAGTCGCTGTTCGCCGCCACGCCGTCGCCGCGCCGCCGCGCCGACTCCGGCCCGCGCTACACCCCGCAGGAGCTGTCCCGGCTGCTGAAGCTGCCGCCACCGACCCCGGAGCAGGCGGCGATCATCGCCGCCCCGGTGGAGCCGCTGCTGGTGGTCGCCGGGGCCGGGTCCGGCAAGACCGAGACGATGGCCGCCCGGGTGGTCTGGCTGGTCGCCAACGACCAGGTACGCCCGGAGCAGGTGCTCGGCCTCACCTTCACCCGCAAGGCCGCCGGGGAGCTGGCCCACCGGATCCGGACCCGACTGGGACAGCTGGTCCGCCAGCTCGGCCGGCAGGGTCGGCGGCCGGAGGAGGATCCGCTGGCCGGTGAGCCGATGGTCGCCACTTACCACTCGTACGCCGCCCGGGTGGTCACCGAACACGGGCTGCGGGCCGGCTACGAGCCGTCGGCCCGGCTGCTCACCGAGGCCTCCCGCTGGCAGATCGTCGACTTCCTGGTGCGCAACTACGACGGCGACATGTCCGAGGTGGACCGGGCGCCGGGCACGGTCACCGACGCGGTGCTGGCGCTCGCCGGGGAGCTGGCCGAACACCTGGTCACCCCGGACCAGTTGGCCGGCTGGACCGGCCGGTTCTTCGCCGAGGTGCAGTCCCGGCCCGGCCGGGTGTACGCCGACGTGCGTCGGGCGCTGACCATCCAGCAGATCCGGCTGCGGCTGCTGCCGCTGGTCCGGGCGTACCAGCAGCGTAAGGCCGACTTCGAGGCGATGGACTTCGCCGACCAGATGTCCCGGGCCGCGCAGGTGGCCCGGGACCATCCGGCCGTGGGCGAGCTGGAGCGCGACCGCTACCGGGTGGTGCTGCTCGACGAGTACCAGGACACCAGCCACGCCCAGGTGGTGATGCTGCGGTCGCTGTTCGGCGGCGGGCATCCGGTGGTCGCGGTCGGTGACCCCTGCCAGTCGATCTACGGCTGGCGCGGGGCGAGCGCCGGTACCCTGGACCGGTTCCCCGGCGAGTTCGCCCGCGCCGACGGCACCCCGGCCCGGTCGCTGACGCTGACCACCAGTTGGCGTAACCGGCCGGAGATCCTCAGCGTCGCCAACCAACTGTCCGGCCCGCTGCGTACCGCCGGGGCCCGGGTGGCGGCGCTGGCCGCCGCCGCGAAGGTAGCCCCGCCGATCCCGGGCCGCACGGCCCGGGGCGCGCCGGCCGCGACGGTGCACTGCGCGCTGCTGGACACGGTGCTCGACGAGGCCGAATGGATCGCCGACGGCATGCTGGCCGCCTGGCGCGGGGCGGCCGGCGTCGAGCCGGGTCGCGGCGACGAGATCCCGGTCGACGCCCGGCCGACCAGCGCGGTGCTGGTCCGGGTCCGCAGCCAGATCCCGGCGGTCGAGGCGGCGCTGCGGGCCCGCGGCCTGCCGGTCGAGGTGGTCGGTCTCGGCGGTCTGCTGGACACCCCGGAGGTCCGCGACGTCGTCAGTACGCTGCGCGTGCTGGCCGATCCGACCGACGGCGCGGCGCTGCTGCGGCTGCTGACCGGGGCCCGGTGGCGGATCGGTCCCCGGGACCTGGTGGCCCTGCACCGGCGGGCCCGGGCGATCGCCGACGCCCGGCGGGAGCTGCCCCGGGCGGGGGCCGCCGAGCCGGAGATCGTCGTCGATCGCCTCGACGAGGCCAGCCTGGTCGAGGCGTTGGCCGATCCGGGGCCGGCCCAGCTCTACTCGGCGGAGGGCTACGCCCGGCTGCGCGGGTACGGCCGGGAGCTGGCCCTGCTGCGGCAACGCCTGGACCAGTCGTTGCCGGACCTGATCGCCGACGTCGAGCGGACCACCGGCCTGGACGTGGAGGTCGCGGTGCGGGCCGGCGGGGCCGGCGGCGGGGACGCCGGGCTGGCCCGCGGGCACCTGGACGCGCTCGGCGACGTCGCGGCCCGGTTCGCTGGCGAGTCGGACACCGCGACCCTGTCGGCGTTCCTGGCGTTCCTGGACGCCGCCGAGGACGAGGAACGCGGGCTGAGTCCCGGCGAGATCGACGTGGTCTCCGGCGCGGTGCAGATCCTCACCGCGCACGCCGCCAAGGGTCTGGAGTGGGACGTGGTGGCGGTGGCCGGGCTGACCCGCGACGTCTGGCCGGGCGCGGTGCGCGGTTCGGACCACTACCTGTACGGACTCGGGGTGCTGCCGTTCCCGCTGCGCGGCGACGCGGACGGCCTGCCGGCGCTCGACCTCGACGACGCCGAGGACCAGAAGGCGGTGCAGCGGGAGCTGACCGAGTTCGGCAAGCGGTGGCGCGAGCACGACGAGCGGGAGGAACGGCGGCTGGCGTACGTGGCGGTCACCCGGCCGCGCCGGCTGCTGCTCTGTTCCGGCTACTGGTGGGGGGCCGGGGTGAAGCGGCACCGCGGGCCGTCGGTGTTCCTCAAGGAGATCCACGACGACTGCCTGGCCGGCGCGGGGGTGGTGGACCACTGGGCGCCGGAGCCGCTGCCGGGCGCGGCGAACCCGATCGACGAGGTGACGGTACGGGCCGAGTGGCCGGCTGATCCGCTGGGCGTGCAGCGGCCCCGGATGACGGAGGCGGCCAACCTGGTCCGCCAGGCGATGGACCGGCCGGTCGACCCGCCGGACGACCAGCCGTCGGCGGGGTGGTGGGCGGAGGCCCGGATCCTGCTCGGCGAGCGGGATCGGCTGGCCCACGGGGTCGGGCCGGTGGACGTGCCGTTGCCGGACCAGCTGTCGGTGTCGCAGCTGGTGGCCCTGCGTCGGGACCGGTTCGGGCTGGCCCGCACGCTGCGTCGGCCGCTGCCCGGCCGCCCGGATCCGTACGCCCGGCGAGGGACCGCGTTCCACGCCTGGCTGGAGCAGCGCTTCGGCGCGGACCGGCTGTTGGACGTCGACGAGTTGCCCGGTGCGGCCGACGCGGACGCGGCACCCGACGACGCCCTGCTGGAGCTGCAGGAGCGGTTCCTGGCCAGCGAGTGGGCCGGCCGGGTGCCGGTCGAGGTGGAGGTGCCGTTCGCCACGGTGATCTCCGGGGTGGTGGTCCGCGGCCGGATGGACGCGGTGTTCGCCGGCCCGGGTGGGCGCTACGACGTGGTGGACTGGAAGACCGGCCGGCAACCGACCGGGGTGGCCGAGGCCGCGGCGGCGGTGCAGCTCGCCGCGTACCGGCTGGCCTGGGCGGACCTGGCCGGGGTGCCGGTGGAGCAGGTCCGGGCGGCGTTCCACTACGTGCGCGACGGCGTCACCGTGCGCCCGGCTGACCTGCTGGACCGGGCCGGGCTGGCGAAGCTGATCAGTGATCTGCCGTTGCTGGGTGACACGCCGGATTCGTGATAGCCTGGCGGTGTTGCAGTATTGGTTCCCCGTGCCGTCCCCGGTGCTACCCGCCGGCCGGCCGGTCACAGAGACAGTGCGAGCGCCTGTGGGGTCTCGGCCCAGGCGCTCTTTGTTGTGTCCGGGCTCTGTTCCGGATGGGGCGATCAGCACCGCGACGCCGATCCGCGTAGTAAGCGCGGATCTCACATCGGCCCGCAGGCAGTCTCGGGTCCGATCGTTCCATCAAGGAGAAGAGTTACATGGCAGTAGGCACCGTCAAGTGGTTCAACGCGGACAAGGGTTTTGGTTTCATCACCCCGGATGAGGGCGGTGCCGACGTGTTCGCCCACTTCTCCGCCATCCAGTCCTCCGGTTACCGGAGCCTGGACGAGAACCAGCGGGTCGAGTTCGAGATCACCCAGGGCCAGAAGGGCCCGCAGGCGGCCAACATCCGCCCGCTCTGAGCTGTTCGGTACGAACGGTCCGGCTCCCGCCGCCCGGCGGCGGGAGCCGGACCGCAGCAAGTCCCACCCTGGTTCGTGCTTGTGACCCGCTGCTGGCGACCCCGTCGCCCGGCGCCTTCCTCGCTACGTGCCACCTAGCTAGCGGAAGGCCGATCCGGTCAAATGAGCACCACCACGATCCTTCACGTCCAGAAGCCCTCGTTCGCCGACCTCGGTGTGCCGGCGAGCTTGCTCGCCGCGCTGACCGCCAACGGCATCAACGAGCCGTTTCCCATCCAGGCGGCGACTCTGCCCGACTCGTTGGCCGGCCGTGACGTCCTTGGCCGCGGCCGCACCGGCTCCGGCAAGACCCTCGCCTTCGGGCTGCCGCTGGTGGCCCGTACCGCCGGGCGGCGCGCCCGCCCCGGCCGGCCACTGGCCCTGGTCCTGGTCCCCACCCGTGAGTTGGCCCAGCAGGTGACCGCCGCGGTGGAACCGTACGCCCGGGCGGTGCGGCTGCGCTGCGTCACCGTCGTCGGCGGCCTGTCGATCCAACGCCAGGCCGACGCGCTGCGCTCCGGCGCGGAAATCGTCGTCGCCACCCCGGGCCGGCTCAACGACCTGGTCAACCGGGGCGCGTGCCAGCTCGACGACGTCACTGTGGCGGTGCTCGACGAGGCCGACCAGATGGCCGACATGGGCTTCCTGCCGCAGGTCACCATGATCCTGCGCAAGGTCGCGCCGGGCGGGCAGCGGATGCTCTTTTCGGCCACCCTGGACCGCGGGGTGGACCGGCTGGTCCGCGAGTTCCTCACCGACCCGGTGTCACATCGGGTCGACCCGTCGACCGCCACCGTCGGCGCGATGAGCCACCACCTGTTGCACGTCAGCGCGGCCGACAAGCCGGCGACCACGGCGGCCATCGCCGCCCGGGACGGCCGGGTGATCATGTTCATCGGAACCAAGCACCGCGCCGACCGGCTGGCCCGCCAGTTGCTCGCCAGCGGGGTACGGGCGGCCGCCCTGCACGGCGGCAAGTCCCAGGGGCAGCGCAACCGCATCCTGGAGCAGTTCAAGACCGGTCAGGTAACCGCGCTGGTCGCCACCGACGTCGCGGCCCGCGGCATCCACATCGACGACCTCGACCTGGTGCTCAACGTCGACCCGCCGGCGGACCACAAGGACTACCTGCACCGGGGTGGGCGTACCGCCCGTGCCGGTGCCGCCGGCGTGGTGGCCACCCTGGTCCTGCCCGAGCAGCGGCGGGACATGGACCGCCTGATGGCCGCCGCGAAGATCCGTCCGCAGCGCAACTCGGTCGGCCCGGCGGACGCGGAGCTGGCCCGGGTCACCGGTGCCCGCACTCCGTCCGGGGTGCCGGTCACGCTGCCCACGCCGACCCGGGCCGCGGCGGCGAAGAACACCCCGGCCGGCACCGCCGGCGGCACCGGTACCGGTCGTCGCCCCGGGCGTCGCCCGGGCGGCCGGCGTCGCCCGGCCCGCCGTCCGGCGGCCCGCTGACCGACCAGACCACCCGCATCAGGCCCGGACCGGGCCGGACCCGTATGTGGTCCGGCCCGACCGGGAGCCGGCTGCGGCCCGGCCGGTCAGGGCCGTGGGCCGGTGCTGCCGGCCGGATAGTCGCGTAGCGGTGTCCTGCCCTGCGCCCAACCGGCGAGCACCGGCTCGATGATCCGCCAGCTCTCCTCGGCCTCCTGCGCCTGGGCGCTGAGCCGGGTGTCACCTTCGATGATGGCCAGCAGCAACTGCCCGTACGGGCTCGGCGCCTGCCGGGCCAGCTCGGTGACCATCTCGACCGGCTCCAGGTCGAACGGGTCACCGATGCCGTTGACGTTGAGCCGCAGCGACATCCGGTCCGGATCGAGTTGCAGCCGCAGCTCGTTGCACTGGCTGTCCCGGTCAGTGAAGATCGCGTGCGGCACGTCGGCGAAGCGAATCACGATCTCGCGCCGGTCGGCGGCCAACGCCTTGCCGGTACGCAGCTTGAACGGCACCCCCGACCACCGCCAGTTGTCGATGTGGACGGTCAGTTCGGCGTACGTCTCGGTGCCCCGCGCCGGGTCGACCCCGGCGCCGTCGACGTAGCTGGCCACCTTCCGCTCGCCGCGCCGGCCCTGGACCACCCCGGCGGTGTACCGACCGCGTACCGTGCAGTCGGCCACGTCGGCGGCCTGGATCGGGCGGACCGCCCGCAGCACGTCCAGTTTGCGCACCGCCAGGTCGGCCGGGTCGACGGTCAGCGGCGGCTCCATCGCCACCAGGGTCAGCAACTGCAGCAGATGGTTCTGCACCATGTCGCGCAGCGCACCGGCGTGGTCGTAGTAGCTGGACCGACCCTCCGCGTCGACCGTCTCGTCGAAGACGATGTCGACTCCGGTGATGTGCGTGTTGCTCCACAGCGGCTCCAGCACCCGGTTGGCGAACCGCAGCCCGAGCAGGTTCAGCACGGTCTGCTTGGCCAGGAAGTGGTCCACCCGGAACACCCGGTCGTCCGGCAGCACCTGGTGCAGCACCGTGTTCAGCCGCCGGGCGCTGGCCAGGTCCTCGCCAAACGGCTTCTCCACCACCAGGCGGAGGCCGGCCGGCAGGTCGCAGCGGCCCAGCGCGATCGCGACCGGCTCGAACAACCGGTGCGGCAGGGCCAGGTAGACCACCACGGCGTCGTCACCGTGACGGGCCCGCTCACCGTCGCGGGCGATCTCCAGCGCCGTCGCCAGCACCTGCGGGTCGGTCACGTCACCGTGGACGTAGCTGGCCGTCTCGGCGAGTTCGCTGCGGGCCCGGGTGGCCACATCGGGGGCATGTTCGCGCAGCGCGGCGCTCACCCGGTGCCGGAAGCCCCGGTCGTCGAGCTCGTCGCGGGCCACCCCGATCAGCCGCATCCCGCCGGCCGGCCGGCCGAGCTCCCGCAGCTGGGCCAGGCCAGGCAACAGGTAGCGGGTGGTGAGGTCGCCGGTGGCGCCGAGCACGATCACGTTCGCTGTCACGTCCGCATCCTTCCGTACCGGGCCAGGTTGACCGCGCTGCTGATCAGCCCGATGTGACTGAACGCCTGCGGGAAGTTTCCCAGGAAGGCGCCGGTCGCGGGGTCGATCTGCTCGGGGAGCAACCCGACGTGGTTCACCCGGCCGCAGAGCTGTTCGAACAATTCGTGGGCCCGGTCCAGTTGGCCGCTGCCGGCCAGGTTGTCCACCCACCAGAAGGAGCAGAGCAGGAAGGCTCCCTCGCCGCCGCCGACCCCGTCCGGCGACTCGGCCGGCAGGTAGCGGTAGAGCAGGTCGCCGCCGGCGCCGAGACGTTGCTGGACGGCGTCGACGGTGGCGACCATCCGGGGATCGGCGGGGTCGACCACCCGGCGCAGCGGCAGGGCGAGCAGGCTGGCGTCGACGGTGCCGGGCTGACCGAGGTGTTCGGTGAAGTGCCCGTTGTCGTCGTCCCACGCCTCGGCCAGCAGCGCCGAGCGGATCTCCTCGGCCGCCCGCCGCCACGGCTCGACCTCGTCGCGCCGGCCGGTGGCGGTCGCCAGTCGGGCCATCCGGTCGGCCGCCACCTGGCACATCGCCACCGAGTAGGTGAACGGGCGGCCCTCGTGGCGGATCTCCCAGATGCCGTGGTCCGGGGTACGCCAGTGTTGCAACGCCGAGCGGCCCAGCCGGGTCAGCCGGGACCACCGCCGGTCGTCGACCGCACCGCCGGCCCGGGCCCACTGCCAGGCGCAGTCGAGGATCTCGCCGTACACGTCGTGCTGGATCTGATCGGCCGCCGCGTTGCCCCAGCGCACCGGCCGGGAACCTCGGTAGCCGGACAGGTCCGGGTCGATCCGTTCGGGGGCCGGCCGGGTGCCGTCCAGGGTGTAGAGCACGTGTGGTCGGCCGTCGCGGGTGCAGGCGCGCAGCACCCAGGACAGAAACGACTCGGCTTCGGCGGCCATCCCGATCCGGCGCAGCGCGTAGACGGTGTACGCGGCGTCGCGTACCCAGGTGAACCGGTAGTCCCAGTTGCGGCGGCCGCCGATCGCCTCCGGCAGCGACGATGTGGGGGCGGCGACGAGCGCCCCGCTGTCGTGATCGTCGCAGAGCTTGAGCGTGATGGCGCTGCGGCGGACCAAGTCGGCGTGCCGGCCCGCGTAGTTGATCTGGCGGCTCCAGGTCCGCCAGGCCGCCGCCGTGCGGTCCAGCGCGGCGGCGAGCTGATCGGCGTCGCGGTGCCGGGTCGGACCCTGCGCCCAGCGCAGCACCAGGCTGAGCCGGTCGCCGGCGGTCAACCGGATCCGGCCGGCCAGCCGGTCCAGGCCGGGCACCGGCCGGCTGGCGGTCAGCCGCAGCCGGCCGCCGTTCCCGGCCAGGACCTCGATGCCGATCTCCTCGGCGCTGGGGGTGGTCCGCAGCCCACCCCGGCCGGTCAGCCCGATCTCCAGGTCGACCGTGCCGTCGATGACGGTGACCAGGCGGCCCAGCTCGCCGCAGGCCACCCCGAGTTCGGTGCCGAGCGGCCGGTCGACGGCCGGTCCGGCCCCGTCGTGCCGACCGCCGGCCCCGTCGGCCGGCCCGTTTGCCGGTTCGCCGGACGCGGCGGTGATCAACAGCGCGTCGCGGATCTCCAGGCGTCCGGTGGCAGTGTGCAGTTCGGTACGCAGTACGGCGGTGTCCGGCAGGTACTCCTGCCGGACGGCGCGCAGGCCAGCCGGCCGCAGCGTCCAGGCTCCGCCCCGTTCGGCGTCGAGCAGTGCCGCGAACAGCGCCGGGCCGTCGAATCTCGGCAGGCAGAGCCACCGTACGGTGCCGTCGACGCCGACCAGCGCGGCGGTCTGGCCGTCGCCGATCAGGCCGTGGTCGGCGATCGCCGGGTAGCCGTCGGTGAGTTCGGGCACTGGCAGCGCTTTGATCTCCGCCAGATGGTCCGTCACGGGTGTCTCCTCCGCATGGTGAGTCCGTCAGGCACCACTCTCCCCGGTGAGCCGTGGTGCCGACAGGTATGCGGGTCCCTCTACCCGGCGCCGGACCGGTTGACGCCTGCGACGGACCCGGTGGCCGCGCCGTCCGCCGGCCGTTCGTCGTCGCGGCCGGCCGTACGTTCTAGCGGCGCCGCCGGTGTCGACGGGACAGTGACGCCCGTACGGATGAGCAGGGTCGTCCGTACGGCCGGCGGGTTCCGCGAGACATCCACGCTTTTCGTCCGATGGCTGACTGCACGCCGCGCCCGCCACCGGGATCCTTTGCGTGGCGGACGAGGCACGACCGCCGGGACGCCACCCCCGGGCAGAGAGGTCGGGTGGAGATGACAGCCGAGACCAGCGCGACGAGAGAGATCCTGCTCGTCGTCGGCGTCGCGATGCTCGGCGTGCTGCTGGCCCTGGTCTCTGTCGTCACTCCCTGGTACACCGGTCCGACCGCCGGCACCGGGCCGGTCGTCGTCGAACTGCACGCGCCCGACCCGCCGGTACGGTCCACCGACATCGAAGCGGCCCCGCGCTGATCCACCGTATCCCGTCGGGGCGCTGCCGGTTTTCCCACTGTCGAGTGCTTCACTAGGAGAGATGTCTGCTCCGCTGCCGTCTGACCGGTCAACGTCCGGGACCGCCGTGGACTGGTCCGCCGGGCCGGTCACCCGGTCGGGCCGCCCGTACCCGGGCGCCGGTGCCGGCGCGGGCCCACCGACCGGGCCGCCGACCGGCCCGGGGGCCGGGTCCGGTCCCCCGCCGACCGACCCACGGCGCGGCGCGCGGGACGGGGTAC
>NZ_JBHMIN010000044.1:0-54251 GCF_048060215.1 Micromonospora sp. LOL_021
AGCGGGAAGTCGGTGGCAGTGGTCAAACTGGACAGCACGGTCGCCGTCGCCGCCGTCGCCGCATTTCAGGCAAGATCGACATCGGTCGAGGGAGGTTGACCACATTACACGTTGGAAACAGTAGGTAACACGGGCATGATTGTCTGCGACCGTCGGCGTCGATACAGTCGTAGCTTCCCGAGGCCGGGAAGCACCAGGTCACCGCCGGTCATCCGGACCAGCCATGTGCTCCGGAGTGGACCCGACCGCGCCGGAAGCCGGTAGCGCAGGGAGGATCAGCCATGCCAGGAGTCGTCCGCGCCGCCATCGTCCAGACCACGTGGACAGGCGACAAGGAATCCATGATCAAAGCGCACGAGGAGTACGTCCGGCAGGCCGCCGCCCAGGGCGCCAAGGTGATCTGCTTCCAGGAGTTGTTCTACGGGCCGTACTTCTGCCAGGTGCAGGAGAGCGAGTACTACGCCTACGCCGAGTCGATCCCCGGGCCGACCACCGAACGGTTCGCCGCCCTCGCCGCCGAGCACAACATGGTGATGGTGCTGCCGATGTACGAACGCGAGCAGGCCGGGCTCCTCTACAACACCGCCGCCGTGATCGACGCCGACGGCAGCTACCTGGGCAAGTTCCGCAAGACCCACATCCCCAACGTCAAAGGCTTCTGGGAGAAGTTCTACTTCCGCCCCGGCAACCTCGGCTACCCGGTGTTCGACACCGCCGTCGGCCGGATCGGCGTCTACATCTGCTACGACCGGCACTTCCCGGAAGGCTGGCGGGCGTTGGGCCTGGCCGGCGCGCAGATCGTGTTCAACCCGTCGGCGACCAGCCGCAGCCTGTCGTCGTACCTGTGGAAACTGGAACAGCCGGCCGCCGCCGTGGCCAACGAGTACTTCATCGCAGCGATCAACCGGGTCGGCGTCGAGGCCGACTACGGCGACAACGACTTTTACGGCACCTCCTACTTCGTCGACCCGGAAGGCAAGTTCGTCGGCGACACCGGGGACCCGTACCAGCCGGAGTTGATCGTCCGCGACCTCGACCTCGGGCTGATCGAGACGGTCCGCAACCGCTGGGCCTTCTACCGCGACCGCCGCCCGGACGCCTACGGCGACCTGGTCCAACCCTGACCCGGCGGAGGAAGCCATGAGTCTGCTGATCACCGGCGGCACCGTCGTCGGACCCACCGGACCGTACGCCGCCGACGTGCTCGTCGACGGCGAGACGATCGCCGCGATCTATGCTCCCGGCGCCGGCCCGGCCGACGGCGTCGACGTCCTCGACGCGGCCGGCAAGTACGTCATCCCCGGCGGCGTCGACGTGCACACCCACATGGAGCTGCCGTTCGGCGGCACCTTCGCCAGCGACACCTTCGACACCGGCACGAAGGCCGCCGCCTTCGGCGGCACCACCACGATCATCGACTTCGCCGTGCAGCGCGCCGGTGAGGTGGTCGGCGACGGGCTGGCCGCCTGGCACGCCAAGGCCGAGGGCAACTGCCACGTCGACTACGGCTTCCACATGATCATCGGCGGGGTGGACGACGAGTCGCTCAAGGCGATGGACTCCCTGGTCGCCACCGAGGGCATCACCAGCTTCAAGCTGTTCATGGCGTACCCGGGGGTGTTCTACAGCGACGACGGCCAGATCCTGCGGGCGATGCAGAAGGCCCGCGACAACGGCGCCATGATCATGATGCACGCCGAGAACGGCATCGCGATCGACGTGCTCATCGGGCAGGCCCTGGCCCGGGGCGAGACCGACCCGATCCACCACGGGCTGACCCGCCCGGCCGCGCTGGAGGCCGAGGCGACCAGCCGGGCCATCGCGCTGGCCGGGGTCGCCGCCGACTGCCCGCTCTACATCGTGCACCTGTCGGCCAGCGAAGCCCTCGCCGCCGTCGCGTCCGCCCGCGACACCGGCCGCAACGTGTTCGCCGAGACCTGCCCGCAGTACCTCTACCTGACCCTGGAGGACCAGCTCGGCGCGCCCGGCTTCGAAGGCGCCAAGTGGGTCTGCTCCACCCCGCTGCGCAGCAGACACGAACCCCACCGCGCCGACCTGTGGCGGGGCCTGCGCACCAACGACCTGGCGGTGGTCTCCACCGACCACTGCCCGTTCTGCTTCAAGGACCAGAAGGAACTCGGCCTCGGCGACTTCTCCAAGATCCCCAACGGGATCGGCGGCGTCGAACACCGGGTCGACCTGGTCTACCAGGGCGTCGTCGACGGCAAACTGTCCCTCGCGCGCTGGGTGGAGACGATCGCCACCACCCCGGCCCGGATGTTCGGCCTCTACCCACGCAAGGGCGTCATCGCCCCCGGATCCGACGCCGACATCGTCGTCTACGACCCGGCCGGACGGACCACCATCTCGGCGGCCACCCACCACATGAACATGGACCACTCGGCGTACGAAGGGTTCGAGATCACCGGCAAGGTCGACACCGTACTGTCGCGCGGCACCGTCCTGGTCAGCGGCGACGGGGCCTACCACGGCCGGGCCGGCCACGGCCGCTACCTGCGCCGCGGCCTGTCGGACTACCTGATCTGAAGGGGGTACGCCAGATGGACTTCGGCGTCGTGTTCCAGTGTGACCCGCCCGGCCGGGAGCTGGTGTCGCTGGCCCAGCAGGCCGAGCAGGCCGGCTTCAGCCATGTGTGGACGTTCGACTCGCACGTGCTGTGGCAGGAGCCATTCGTCATCTACAGCCAGATCCTCGCCGCCACCTCGTCGGTGACGGTCGGGCCGATGGTGACCAACCCGAGCACCCGGGACTGGACCGTCACCGCGTCGACGTTCGCCACCCTCAACGAGATGTACGGCAACCGCACGGTCTGCGGCATCGGCCGGGGCGACTCGGCCGTCCGGGTCCTCGGTGCCCGCCCCACCACCCTCGCCGAGCTGCGCGAATGCGTCACCGTCATCCGTGACCTGGCCGCCGGGCGGACCGTACGATACCGCGACCGGGACATCACCCTGCCGTGGGTCGACGACGGGGCGCTGGAGGTGTGGGTCGCCGCGTACGGGCCGAAGGCGCTCGCCCTGGCCGGCGAAGTCGGCGACGGCTACATCCTGCAGCTCGCCGACCCGGACATCGCCGCCTGGATGATCGGCGCGGTCCGGGCGGCGGCCGAACGCGCCGGCCGCGACCCCGACGCGGTCACCTTCTGCGTCGCCGCCCCCGCCTACGTCGGCGACGACCTGGCCCACCAGCGGGAACAGACCCGCTGGTTCGGCGGCATGGTCGGCAACCACATCGCCGACATCGTCGCCCGCTACGGCGGGGACGGCAGCGCGGTGCCGAAGGTGCTCACCGACTACATCGCCGGCCGGCAGGGCTACGACTACGCCGAACACGGCCGGGCCGGCAACACCCACACCGACTTCGTACCCGACGAGATCGTCGACCGGTTCTGCCTGCTCGGCCCGGCCGACGAGCACCTGCGCCGGCTCGCCGAGCTGCGCGACCTCGGCGTCGACCAGTTCGCCGTCTACCTGCAACACGACGCCAAGCAGGAGACCCTGGCCGCGTACGGCGAGCAGATCATCCCCGCGTACCGCCAGGTGGTCGCGTCTTGACCAGCGGCCCGACCAGCGGCTGGGCGCGCCGGGCCGGCGTCGCCGGGGTCGCGCTGGCCGCGCTCGCCCTCGCCGCCGCAGCGTGGGAGGGCTACAAACTGGTCGGCGACCCGGACGGTACGGACCTGTTCGGCGTACCGCTGCTGCCGCGCGCCGACGACGCCGCCATGCCGCATCTGGCCGATGTCGTCGCCGGCCTCGGCACGGTCGACGTCGCCGCCGGCCAGCCGGTGTGGCGGGTGGTCGTCGACGCCTGCCTGTTCACCCTCGGGGTGACCGGCGTCGGGTTCGCCGCCGGCACCCTGATCGGGCTGATCCTGGCGGTGGCGATGCAGCGGTGGCGGATCGTCGAACGTGGACTGCTGCCGTACGTGGTGCTGTCGCAGACCGTGCCGCTGGTCGCCCTCGCCCCGGTGATCGCCGGCTGGGGCGGGCGGCTGTCGATCGGCACCTACCCGTGGCAGCCGTGGATGTCGGTCGCGGTGATCGCCGCGTACCTGGCGTTCTTCCCGGTCGCCGTCGGCATGCTGCGCGGCCTGCAGTCGCCGCCAGCCGCCGGGGTCGAGCTGATGCGCAGCTACGCGGCCGGCTGGTGGCGCACCTTATGGAAACTGCGGGCCCCGGCCGCGCTGCCGTACCTGTTCCCGGCGCTGCGGCTGGCCGGGGCCGCCGCCGTGGTCGGCGCGGTCGTCGGGGAGATCTCCACCGGCACCCGGGGCGGCATCGGCCGGCTGATCCTGGAATATTCGCGGCAGGCGACCAGCGCCCCGGCGAAGGTGTACGCGGCGATCCTCGGTGCCGCCGTGCTCGGCCTGATCGTCGCCGCCACGGTGACCCTGCTGGAGGTCGGGCTGACCCGGCACCAGCGGCGGGTGGCGGTGACCGGATGAGCAAGGAATCCGCTGTCGAGATCACCGGGGTCGACAAGGTGTTCAACGCCGGCCGGGCCGACGCGGTCACCGCGCTGACCGGGGTGGAGCTGACCATCGGCCGGGGCGAGTTCGTGTCGCTGATCGGGCCGTCCGGCTGCGGCAAGAGCACCCTGCTGCGGCTGATCGCCGACCTGATCACCCCGACCGCCGGCACGGTCACCGTCAACGGCAAGGCCGCCCGGCAGGCCAGACTCGACCAGGAGTACGGCATCGCCTTCCAGCAGGCCGGCCTGTTCGACTGGCGGACGGTACGGCGCAACGTGGAACTGCCGTTGGAGCTGCGCGGGGTGCGGCGGGCACAGCGGCGAGACCGGATCGACGAGATGCTGGCCCTGGTCGGGCTGGCCGACTTCGCCGGCCACTACCCGGCCCAACTGTCCGGCGGCATGCAGCAGCGGGTGGCGATCGCGCGGGCGCTCGCCGTACACCCGCCGTTGCTGTTGATGGACGAACCGTTCGGGGCCCTCGACGAGATGACCCGCGAACGCCTGCAGGACGAGCTGCTCGGCATCTGCGCCCGCACCGCGACCAGCACCGTCTTCGTCACCCATTCGATCTCCGAGGCGGTGTACCTGTCCGACCGGGTGGTGGTGATGTCGGCCCGGCCGGGTCGGATCACCGCCGTCGTCGACGTCGACCTCGGCGAGCGGTCGGAGCAGACCCGGCAGTCGGCGGAGTTTTTCGCCGCCGTCACCGAGGTCCGCCGGGCGCTGCGCGGCACCGGCGCGCCGGCCACGGACGCGGCGGTGGCGTGAAAGCGTTGCGGGCGGCCGGGCCGCCGGTCGCTGTCGGGCTCGCCGGGCTGGCGCTGTGGGAGGCGACGGTACGGCTGGGCCGGGTCGCCTCGTACGTGCTGCCGGCCCCGTCGGCGATCGCCGAACAGTTCTGGGCCAACCGTACGGTGGTGCTGTCCGCCGGGCTGGCCAGCGGCACCAACGCGCTGATCGGTCTGCTCGCCGGGGCGGCCCTCGGGGTGCTGGTGGCGTTGGCGATCAGCCGGCTGCGGCTGCTCAGCGAGGTGTCGGTGCCGCTGGCGGCGCTGGTCAACGCGCTGCCGATCATCGCGCTCGCCCCAGTGCTCAACAACATGTTCGACGCCGCGAGCAGTGTGCCCCGGCGGATCGTGGTCGGCCTGGTCGCGTTCTTCCCGGTCTTCGTCAACACGCTGCGCGGGCTGCGCCAGGTGCAGCCGATCCACCGGGAGCTAATGGACAGCTACGCCGCTGGCGGCGCGACGTTCGCCCGACTGGTCCGGCTGCCCGGCGCGCTGCCGTTCGTCTTCACCGGGCTGCGCCAGGCGTCGTCGCTGGCGGTGATCGCGGCCGTGGTCGCCGAGTACTTCGGCGGGCTGCAGGACGGACTGGGCGCACGGATCACCTCGGCGGCGGCGCTCACCGCGTACCCCCGGGCCTGGGCGTTCGTGGTCGGCGCCTGCCTGCTCGGCCTGGTCTTCTACCTGGCGACCCTGGCTCTGGAACGCCTCGCGATGCCCTGGCGCACCCGTACCTCGCCGTGAACCCGCTTCCCCTGGCGCTCCCGTCCGCGCGCCGCAGTCCCCCGCTCCATCATCGCGACCAGGAGGAACGACAAAGATGAGAAGACGGTTGGCCGCCGCGGCGGCGCTGACGGGTGCCGCGCTGCTGATCAGCGCCTGCGGTACGGCGGACGAGGAACCGGATGCCGGTGGTGGTGCCACCGACGGCACCACCACGGTAAAGGTGCAGTTGCAGTGGTTCTTCCAGGCCCAGTTCGCCGGCTACATCGCGGCCGTCGAAAAGGGCTTCTACGAGGAGGAAGGGCTCGACGTCGAGCTGATCGAAGGTGGGGTGGACATCGTCCCGCAGACGGTGCTCGCCCAAGGGCAGGCCGACTACGCGATCGCCTGGGTGCCGAAGGCGCTCGCGTCGCGCGAGCAGGGTGCCGAGATCACCGACGTCGGGCAGATCTTCGCCCGCTCCGGGACCTACCAGGTGGCGTTCGCCGACTCCGGCATCACCGGGCCGGCGGACCTGCGCGGCAAGAAGGTCGGCAACTGGGGCTTCGGCAACGAGTTCGAGCTGTTCGCCGCGATGACCCAGGCCGGGCTGGACCCGGGGTCCGATGTGACCCTGGTGCAGCAGCAGTTCGACATGCAGGCGCTGCTGCGCGGCGACATCGACGCCGCCCAGGCGATGAGCTACAACGAGTACGCGCAGCTGCTGGAGGCGGAGAACCCGGACACCGGTGAGCTGTACACGCCGGAGGACTTCACCGTGCTCGACTGGAACGAGGTCGGCACGGCGATGCTGCAGGACGCCATCTGGGCCGACACCACCAAGCTCGACGACCCGGCGTACCAGGAGCAGACGGTCAAGTTCCTCACCGGCACCATCAAGGGCTGGGTGTACTGCCGGGACAACCCGGAGGAGTGCCGGGACCTGTCGGTGGCGGCCGGGTCGACGCTGGGCGCCAGCCACCAGCTGTGGCAGGTCAACGAGGTCAACAAGCTGATCTGGCCGTCGACCGGCGGGATCGGGCTGATCGACGAGGCGGACTGGGCCCGTACGGTCGAGTTGTCGCTGGCCACGAAGAACCAGGACGGCCAGACGGTGCTGACCGCCGAGCCGGAGGGGTTGGCCTACACCAACGACTACATCACCCAGGCGCTCGAAGCGGCGAAGGCCGACGGCGTCGACGTCACCGGGGCCGACTTCACCCCGCTGACCGTCACCCTCAACCCCGGCGGCGCCTGAGCCGAGGCGAGCAGCCGGCTGCGTATCTACTGCTCATGATCAGTTGACGAAAAACCGGGCGACACGCCGGTGCCGTCCCGGTTTTTCGTCATCTGATCTTCGCATCCGGCGACAGGAGCGAGGCCAGATGTGCAGCGGCTGACCGACCAGGAGGGGCGCAACACGGGAAGGACAAGACCGTCCAGTACAATCCACTGTACTGACTCAGCATGATGGCTGCGGGGCGAGGCATGCACGATGTCCGGTCTGCTATGTCGCACCGGCTGAAGGACTCCGCACCGACTACAGGGCAGTGGCTCCATTCACCCGGTCCGGGTCGCGGTCGCCGTGTGGTGCACCGCAGCCGTCGTCGCCTTCGCCCAGTCGGCGGCGGCGCTCACCCGCGCCCGGCACGACCGGCTCGCCGACCTCGACGTGTACGTGGGGGCGACCACCGGGCTGCGGCACGGCGCCAGCCTCTACGACTACGCCGCTGCCGGCACCGAGGCGCCGTTCACCTATCCGCCCCTGTCCGGCCTGCTGTTCGTACCGCTGACGCTGATCGACATCGATGTGCTGCGGGTGATCTGGACGGCGGCCACCGTTGCGCTGGTGGCGCTGCTCGCCGTGATCGTGGCCCGCGCCGATGGGATCCACCGGCTCCTGCCCCGGCAGGTGGCACCGGCGGCGATCGCCCTGCTGCTGTTCGCGTCGGCTCCGGTGTCCAGCAACCTCCGGTTCGGCCAGGTCAGCGTGATCCTGACCCTGCTGGTGCTGGTTGACTGCCTGGGCGTGCCCCGCGTCGGCTGGCTGGTGTCGCCACCGGACTGGCCGCCGCGATCAAGCTCACCCCGCTGATCTTCATCCCGTACCTGTGGCTCGCTGGCGAGCGACGAGCGGCGGTCACCGCGACCGGGACCTTCCTCGCCGGTACCGGCCTGGCCTGGCTGATCCTGCCGGGCGAGTCGGCGCGGTTCTGGCTCACCGAGATGTGGGACGTCGACCGGGTCGGCAACATCGTCACCGCCGGCAACCAGTCGATCAACGGTGCCCTACTACGGCTGGGAGCACCTGACGACGCTCGTACCCTCGTGCTGTTCACCGCCGGGCTCGCGGTGGTCGCGATTGCCCTGGTACGCGGCGCGGTCGCCTACCGGGACGGGGACCGGCTGGCTGGCGTGGTGATCGTCGGCGCCGCCGGTTTGGCGTTCTCGCCGGTGTCCTGGACCCACCACCAGACCTGGCTCGTGCTAGCCGCCCTGCTGGTAGTGAGCGAGCGCCGAGGCCGGGCATTGGCCTGGACTTGTCTGGTGGCGGCCACCATGATCCTGCCGGTGATGTCGCTGGGCGACGGGCTGCCCACCGCAGACCTGACCGACAACGTCCGGGTGCTGCTCGCGTTGGTGGTGGCCTGTCTGGTCCCGACTGTCGAGGCTCGACCAAAGTCCGGTCTTTTGGGCGGGCCGAGGTGCCCAACCTCACCGCCCGACGCTTTAGGACGGCAGCTTGACGGTAGTAAGTTCGCCGCAGCGGGGGCACCAGCGGCTCTTCACCCGGAACGAGAACAGCCCGGCGAGGTAGCCGAGCAACACGGCACTGGTCAGGGCACAAACATCCATAGTCATCAACCTTCTACTGAGGTTTGAAATGGGGTCGGGCTGGTGGTTGCCGCCACCGGCCCGACCCGGCCCGCATAGACGACGGGCGGGTCTTACGGGTGCGTGACCGGGAAGGGGTCGGCACTGTTGGGCGGCCGGTGGCGTTGCAGTACGCCGGGGCGGGTCAGCGCTGACTTGTAGACACCGATCGCAGCCATCCGCCCGTCCCGCCCCGCCAACGTGATCGTGGCGAGGATGCCGACCACCGGGGAATTGGCGTCGTCGAGGCCGTACCGGATGTCGGAGACCCGTACCGTCATCGACCGGTCGCCGAACACCCAGTCGGCCTTACCGAGATGCAGCGTGTCACCGACCCGCAGGAGTTCACCATCGGCCATCAGTCGTCTCGGCCGTCGTGGACGTACCCGTCCGGCCACAACCCGGCGTACTGCAACACCGCCCGCACCCGACGCGCCCGACTGTGATCCCACCGGTCCAACACCGCCAACGCGTTGGTGAACGGCGGGCAGAACGCCGCCACGTCGCACACCCGGCATTCGGCCAACCGGCTCGGCATGTGCTCAGCCACCGTCTCCCGCGCCCGGTCCAACACGTCGACACCCGGCCGGTTCCGCATCGCCGCCGCCACCTCGTCCAGCACCGCCCGCTCGGCGTCGACAGCCGGCCGCTCGGCATCCGGCGCAGACGCCGCCCCACGCGCGGCCAGCAGCCGGAACCGTGGGTCCCGCCCGATGTCCGTCTGCCCCGGCGTCCGTCGCGGCAACGGCGGCCGGTTCGGCGTCGGACCTTCATTGCGAACGACGTACGGCGGCACGCCATACCTACTGCGGGGACCTTGGTTCCTGGTCAAGAGCTTCTCCTTCGCAGGGAGGACTGTTGAGAGGTCCGCGGCAGGTACAGGGCCGAATTCAGGCACAGCGGGCAAGAGCACTGGGGTCACCAGTGCTCTCGATTCAACATCCGTGATCCGTGGGGGCCGGGATCCTTGGTCGACTGACCAGCGCAGGAACCTCAAGTAAGCAGAGCTTATAATGATTGTGATAAGGCTGCAAGTGGCGTTGGCCAACAAGGTTCCCCGCCCAAGTACGGTCAGTGAGCCAAGCCGCCACGCATCCGGCACCATGATCGGAGGCAGCAACCGGAGGCAACCATGACAGACCAAGGCTGGACCAGCAGCTCAGACCCGTACCTCGTCGCGCAGCAGCACGACGCGTGGTCCGCCGAGGCCGCCGGCCGGGGACGCGTCGGCACGCAACAGCTTCTCGGCGTCGAGACCGCCGACGCGGACACACAGGTCAGACGCGCACTCGGACTCGCCGCCGGCGAACGAGCCGTCGTCCGCCGCCGCCTCATCCTCGAAGACGATCGGCCCGTCGAACTCGCCGACTCCTACTACCCGGAATCCATCGTCGCCGGCACCCCACTCGCCGACAACCGCAAGATCAAAGGCGGAGCGGTACGGGTCCTCGCCGACCTCAACCTCGCACCGCACCAGGTCAGCGAACACGTCACCGCACGACGGCCGACCGATCAGGAACAGGAACTCCTCGACGTCACCGCCGACGAACCACTCCTGGTCCTCACCCGCATCAGCCGCGCCGCCACCGGCCAACCCGTCGAGTACGCCGTCATGCGCACCGTGCCCAGCCGCTCCACCGGCCACACCTACCAGATGCAGGTCCAATCCGCATGACCGACGAACCCGACCACGCCGCCGCCAACGACGTACGCGACCGCCAGCGCCAGATCGCGGCCGATCTCCGCCGGCAGATCCTCACCGGCGAGTTCACACCCGGCGACAAGCTGCCCTCCACGGCCCAACTCTGCGAGCGGTACGGCGTCTCCAACCTCACCACCCAACGCGCACTCGCCATCCTCAAAAAGCAAGGATTCGTCCGTGGCGAGTCCGGGGTCGGCGTGTTCGTCACTGCCAACCAGCCGATCGTGGTCGAAGCGAACCACTACCCAGGCCAGACCAGCAGCGCCACTCCGTACCCGTGGATCAGTGAGATCGCAAGTCACGGCCGCCGCAAGACCAGCCACCTGCTCTCCGTCGACGAGGTAACGCCGCCAGTCGCGGTCGCCGCAGCGTACGACATCGAACCCGACACACGCGTCATCCGCCGGCGGCTGCTGCTCCTGCTCGACGACGTCCCGGCCGAACTGGTCACCAACTACTACCGCACCGACCTCGCCCACGGCACCCCGCTCACCGAACACCGCCTGATCAGCGGCGGATCGCTGCGCGTGCTCGCCGAACTCGGCAAGCACGCCGGACCAGCCGTTGACGACGTCGAAGCCACCATGCCCACCATCGACGAGTTCATCGTCCTACAGATGCCCGACGACATGCCCGTACTGCGCCAGTTCCGCATCATCTACACCACCGACGGCGAACCCATCGAAGTGACCGAGATGATCAAAGCCGCCCATCGACACAAGGCCAGATACCTCCTGCCCGGACCACAGGAAGGCTAACCTCTTCGGTGCTTCCTGCCGCACCTGGAAGGACCGACGGTGCCAAGGCGGCGACTCAGTCGACCAGGTCGGCGCGGGGGTCGATCACCCAATGTTGCGACCGGATGACACGGTCGGCGAACGGCACGTTGGTCTCGCCGGCCAGGGTGAAACCGAGGCTACGGCAGACGCCGTTCGACGCGGCGTTGGTCACCGCCGGGTACGCGTGCACGCTGCCCCAGCGGCCGTCGACGGCAGCCCGGCGCAGCAGCGTACCGGCCGCCCACTTGGCGAGCCCTCGGCCCTGGAACTCGGGCAGCACCATCCACCCGATCTCGGACACCGGCCCGTCGTCGAGGTCGTGAGTCCACAGGGCCACCGAACCGGCGACCATGGCCGGGTCGGCCGCGTCCGGCACGATCATCTTGATCCACTGGGTGTCGGCGGCCGCCGACTGGACGTCCCGCTCGACCTTGGCCGCGATGCCGTCGACCGGCAGCGGCCCGCCGAGGTCGGCCATCATCACCGGGTCGCAGCGCATCCGGACGTACGCGTCGACATCGTCCGGCCGTACGTCGCGCAACAGCACGCTGACTCCCCGCTTCTCGAGCACTGCCTTCAGGGTGGCACACGGTCAGCGACCATGCCGGGCCGGTGGTCGGACCTTCGATAGGGTCGAACACGGCCACCCCGCAGCCCAACGGAGAAGGCGAGCCGACCACATGGCGACGCAGGTCATCGTGCTCAACGGCGGATCCAGCTCCGGCAAGTCCGGGATCGTCCGATGTCTCAAGCACCTGTTGCCTGAGCCGTGGATCAGCCTCGGCGTCGACGACCTGATCGAGCGGTTGCCGCCGGCCATGGTGACGTTCGGCGCGCAGGGCGAGGTCATTCTCGGCGACGGCTTCGACGAGCTGCAGCACGCCTGGCGGGTGGGCGTCGCGGCGATGGCGAAAGCCGGGGCGCACATCATCATCGACGAGGTCTTCCTCGGCGGCGGCGTCTCCCAGGAGCAGGCGCGTCGATATCTGGACGGCCTGACCGTGCTGTGGGTCGGGGTGCGGTGTGCTGCGGATGTCGCGGCGGCGCGGGAGATCGCCCGTGGCGACCGGGTGATCGGGATGGCAGCGTCGCAGGCCCAGATCGTCCACCAGGGAGTCGGCTACGACATCGAGGTGGACACCAGCCACCTGGAGTCGCTGGACTGCGCCCGGGTCATCGCCGCACGGGTGACCGCCGCGACGTAGGACCGATCGGATCAGTCCTACGTCTTTGGATCCTCGACCCACCTGACCGGGCTGATCTGCGGCAGGTGCAGCAGGACGTCCACGGATCCGGCGAGGTCGTCGAGCGCGAAGTAGTGCCGCTTGTCCTCGTCGGGACGGTACATGCCGGAGATGACCCGTACGGCGTGCCGGCCGGCCAGCCACCGCCCGACGGCTTCGGGTTTCGGCGCTGCGGTCAGGTCGACCGCGTACCCCGCACCCAGCTTGGCCGCGACGCGTTCGAGGGTCTGGTCCAGGCTGCCGGGGCGGGGTGCCGGCAGGTGGATGTCCCGGATGCGGCCGGACCCGAAGGTGGTCAGCACGCAGCGGTAGCCCGTCCCGAGGTGCTGGCGGAGTCGGGAGCCGAAGCCGGTCCCCCGGGCGGCCAGGTGACCGAGCCCGTCCCAGACGACGGCTCGCCGGCCGGTGGCCCGCAGGTGTTCGACCAGCTGGTCTGCCGCAGTCGTCTCGTCGTCGCCGCTGCGGCCCCGACTGAGTGGGGCGGCGTGGAACCGTACGATGCGGTCGAGCGCCGCGAGTGCACGGGTCGCGGCGTCTGAGCCGGGGTCGAGCACGGCCGCCGTCGCGGTACGGGCCTGCCGGGCCAGGTCGACGAAGGGCACGCCGGTCCACCTGCCGTGGGCGCGTTCGACGTGTTCGCCGCCATCGTGTGCGACCCGGATCGTCGCCAGCAGTGCCGATATCCGCTCATGGTTGCGGGTGCCCGCCGTCAGGGCGAGGACCCGGTCGTAGTCGGCGGGCGCCGCTGTTGGGCGGGTGATTCCGCGGATCTCCACCTGGTCTGCCGGGTCGGCGGCGTTGTGGGCGCGTAACCAGAGCAGTGCGCGGCGCAGCGACTCGGTGCGCCACGGCCCCCAGGCGTCGACGAGGATCGCCTCGGGGCCGTTCGCCGACCGGTCTCCGGCCCTGGCCCAGCGATCGAGCCGGGCGCCGATCTCGGTGGTGTCCTGCAGGACGACGTTACGCACGCCCCGGGTCACCGACGCCTGGAGCAGGTCGACCTGCAGTTCGCACACCTCGACGCTCTCCCGGGTCGTCGGCGCGAGGCCGATGACCGTCGGCGCGGCAGGCGCGTCGCGGCCCGCTCGGCGCGGCAGCAAGCCGTAGGCGACGCCGGTCACGACGTCGCGCCACGGGGTGTCGCCGTACGCCCGCATTGGTCGGACCTGTGCGGACAGCCAGTCGACGACCGCCGCCGGTGCCCCGGCGCTCATCGGATCCTCCCCTCGGCGGCGGGGGCGCGCCCGACGCTGAGTGCCCCGGCCAACTCGGCCAGCATCCGGGCGCGATCCTCGACTTCGTCAGCCCTGGCCGCGTACCGGCCGTCGGCGACCTGGTGCGGCGAGAGGTGCAGCGACGTTCCCACTGGCCGCATCCGCAGCTCCTCGGCCACCTGGCGCAGCTGCGCCACAGCTCGGCCGCCGCCGGTCATCCCGTAGCCGACGAAGGCCACCGGCTTGTCGGCCCACTCGGCGTACAGGTGGTCCAGGGCGTTCTTCAGTACGCCCGGGAAGGAGGCGTTGTACTCGGGGACGACCATGACGTACGCGTGGTAGCTGGCTATCGCGGCAGCCCAGCGACGGGTGGTGTCGTGTTCGTAGCTGCCGAAGACGGCGGCGAGCGGCTCGCCCAGCATCGGCAGGTCGAAGCCGGCCAGGTCGATCACCTCCAGGTGGAGCTCCGGCTGGCTGGTGTCCGTTGCAACCCATTGGGCGATGGCGGGTGACCGCCGGGTGGGGCGGGTGCTGCCGGTGATCACGCCGACCCGCGGCGGTCCGCTCGGGACGGTGACGTTGTCCGTTTCCATGCCGCCGACGGTAGAACTTGAACATTGGTTGAAGTCAAGCGATGATGCGTCCATGCCCAACCTGACCGCCGCCCAGGCGACGTTGACCGTCGGCGAGGTCGCGGCTGCCAGCGGAGTCGCCACCTCGGCCATCCGGTTCTACGAACGCCAGGGACTGCTCACCTCGGTCCGTACCAGCGGCAACCAGCGCCGTTACGACGAGTTCGCCCCGTGCGTGGTGCGGATCTGCCAGGTGGCCCAACGGGTCGGGCTCAGCGTGCAGGAGATCGTCGCCCTGTTCGCCGCCCTGCCGGCCAGCCCGACCGAGGCCGACTGGCAGCAGCTCACCCGGGCGCTCGTCGCCGAGGCGGAGCGCCGCATCGCCGAACTGCACGACGTGCTCGACGACATCGCCTCCGGCGAACCGCTCTGCAAGCTACCGGCCGGCGGACGCGCACGCTGACTCCAGAAGCCGGTTACCCGGGCACCAGGTGGTAGCCGACGCCTCGGACGGTGCGTACCCGTGGCCCGTTGGGCAGCGCCGCGAGCTTGCGCCGTAGTCGCTTCACGGTGGCGTGCAGCGCGGCCCGGTCGCCCAGATAGGCGCCGCCCCAGACCGCCTCGAACAACTGCCGGTACGTCCACAGCTGCAGCGGTGGACCGGCCAGTCGCAGCAGCGTCTCCCGCTCCAACGGGGTGAGCGCCAGTGCCTCGCCGCGCCAGGTGATCTCGGTGGATACCGGGTCGAGCAGCAAGTCACCGAGGCGGGCCGGCCCGGCCCGCGACAGACCGGCAGCAGACAGACCGGTGGCAGCAGACAGACCGGTGGCAGCAGACGGACCGGCAGCCACCGCCGGCAACCCGTCGGCCGCTGGAGACCCATCGGCCGCCACCGACAGCATTGCCCGCAGCTCGGTCAGGTTGTTGACGATCAGCACGGCACCGAGGTCGTCGACGCGGGACACCAGCCGCTCGCGTACCGCCGGGTCCGTCGACACGCACACCACCAACGGCACCTCGCCACCCGTCACCGCGTCTCCCCCAGTGTGTCCCCGGAGGTCAGCCAACCGGGTGAACCGGCCCACGTCAACGCCCGCGTGGGAGCACTTCCAGCGCCGGGCGCTGTCCCGGTTTTGCCCGGCGATTGCCCATCTTGGTGCTTTCACCTGGTCATCGGGACACCGAGCATGGCCGGCAGGCGGGATCCGCCTGTCACCACTGTGAGGAGAACGATGATCCATCCACCTGGACGAACCGGCCCGCCACCAGCGGGTGCCCGGTCCGTCGCCGTGACTGTCCGGGCCGTCGCCGCGACGCTGGCGGTCGTGCTCGGCGTCACCGCCGCAACGGCTGCCGCCCCCGCCGCGTCGGCGGCCCCGATCGGCGGCAACGGCGACGCCCCGGCGGCGGTCAGTGCCGAACTGCTGGCCGACCTGGCCGCCGACGGCACCACCAGCTTCATGGTCTACCTGCGGGAGAAGGCCACCCTGGACGCCGCGGCGCGGATCAGCGAGCGGGCCCGGCGATCCACTGTCGCGTACGAGCAGCTGACCGAGGTCGCCGAGCGCAGCCAACAGGGGCTGACCGCCGACCTGACCCGGCGCAAGGTGCCGCACACCAGCTTCTGGATCGCCAACGCGGTGCAGGTAACCGGGGACCGGGCGCTGGTCGACGCGATCGCCGCCCGGCCGGAGGTGGCGCGGGTGGAACCGGTGCGCAGCCACGAGCTGATCGAGCCGGTCACGCAGTCGTCCGTCGCCGACGATCCGCAGACCCCGTGGGGGGTGGAGCAGATCGGCGCGCCCCGGGTCTGGTCGGAGTTCGGCGTACGCGGCGAGACCGTGGTGATCGCCAGCATCGACACCGGGGTCCAGTTCGACCATCCGGCGCTGGTCGCCAGCTACCGGGGGAACCTCGGTGACGGCACCTTCGACCACGACTACAACTGGTTCGACCCGACCGGGGTGTGCCCGGACGTGACGCCCTGCGACAACCAGGGGCACGGCAGCCACACTGTGGGCACGATGGTCGGTGACGACGGCGCCGGTGCCCGGATCGGGGTGGCGCCGGGGGCGCGGTGGATCGCGGCGAAGGGCTGCGAGGACCGCAACTGCTCCGACCCGGCGCTGCTGGCCGCCGGCCAGTGGGTGCTGGCGCCGACCGACCGCAACGGCGAGAACCCACGCCCCGACCTGCGACCGGACATCGTGAACAACTCGTGGGGCGGCGGCCAGGCCGACCCCTGGTACGAGCAGGTGGTCACCGCCTGGCGGGCGGCCGGCATCTTCCCGGTCTTCTCGGCCGGCAACGAGGGGCCGGCGTGCAACACCGCCAGCTCCCCCGGCGACTACCCGAGCGTCTACACCGTCGGCGCGCACGACGTCGACGGCACGATTGCCGGCTTCTCCAGCCGGGGCGCCTCCGGGGTGGACGGCCACATCACGCCGGACATCGCCGCCCCCGGGGTCGGCACCGTCTCGGCACTCCCGGGCAGCCAGTACGGCACCGCCGACGGCACCTCGATGGCGGCGCCACACGTCGCCGGCACAATCGCGCTGCTGTGGTCGGCCGCGCCGGCACTGCGTAACGACTACGACGCGACGGTCGCCTTGCTGGACCGTACCGCGATCGACGTCGACGCCACTGAATGCGGCGGCACGGTGGCGGACAACAACCTGGCCGGCGAGGGTCGGCTGGACGCGTACCAGTTGGTGGCGCAGTCACCCCGCGCGCAGACCGGCCGGCTGACCGGCACGGTGACCGACGCGGCGGACGGCTCCCCGGTCGC
Source organism: Micromonospora sp. LOL_021 (assembly GCF_048060215.1). NCBI lineage: Bacteria > Bacillati > Actinomycetota > Actinomycetes > Micromonosporales > Micromonosporaceae > Micromonospora > Micromonospora sp. LOL_021. Next base: position 17,155 of record NZ_JBHMIN010000044.1, read on the forward strand.
CGGGGCGACCGTGACGGTCGCCGGGCGCAGTGTGCAGACCGGACCCGCCGGCGGGTACGCAACGTACCTGGCGGCCGGCAGCCACACCGTGACCGTCTCCGGGTTCGGCTGGGCCACCCGGTCGCTGACGGTGACCGTCGGCACCGTACCGGTGAATCTGGACGTCGCCCTCGACGCGGTGCCGCTGGTCACCCTCTCCGGTCGGGTCACCGACGGCTCCGGGCAGGGCTGGCCGCTGTACGCACGGATCGAGATCGCCGGGCGGCCCGGCCGCCCCGTCTTCACCGACCCGACCAGCGGCCGGTACGCCGTCCAGGTGCCCCGGCACGGCACGTACCAGCTGACGGTGACCGCGATGTACCCCGGCTACCGGACGGTGACCACCGAGGTGGCGGTCGGCGGCCAGGCCCGGCGGGCGAACCTGGTGGTGGCGGCGCAGATCGCCTGCACCGCCCCCGGCTACACGGCCGACACCGGCGCTACGGTGTTCACCGCCGACTTCGCCGCCGAGCCGGCCGGCTGGACGGTCGTGGACCGCACCGACGGCGGCGGCTGGACCTTCACCGACCACCACCAGCGGGGCAACCTGACCGGCGGTGCCGGCGGGTTCGCCATCGTCGACAGCGACGGCCACGGCGTCGGCCGCAGCCAGGACACCCTGCTGCACACGCCGATGATCGACATCTCGCAGATCGCGGCACCGGTGCTGCGGTTCCGCACCGACGCGCGGATCGCCGGCAACGGCGACGTCGCCGCAGTCGATGTCTCCACCGACGGCACCGAATGGGTCAACGTCTCCCAGGTGACCGAGAGCGTACGCGGGCCGCTGTTGGTGGAGATCCCGCTGGCACCGGTGGCCGGCGCCGACCAGGTGCAGGTCCGGTTCCGCTACCGGGGCGGGTACAGCTGGTGGTGGCAGGTCGACGACGTGGCGATCGTCGACCGGACCTGCACGCCGGACGACGGCGGGCTGATCGCCGGGTTCACCAGCGACGCGAACACCGGGGAGCCGGTGGTCGGGGCGCGGGTCGCCGACCCGCAACGCCCGGACGAGTACGGCACCTCGGCGACCACCCCGGCCGACGAGACGGTGCCGGACGGGTTCTACTGGTTCTTCGCCGGCGAGGCCGGGCAGCAGCGGTCGTTCGTTGCCGAGGCGGCCCCGTACCAGCAGCGCAAGCGGACCGCGTCGGTGATCGCCGGCGGTGCCCGGCGGGTCGACTTCGACCTGCGCGCCGGGCAGTTGGCGGTCAGCGGCGCACCGGTCGCGGCGGAGCTGCCGGACGGCGGCAGCGGCAGCGCCGAAGTCACCGTCCGCAACACCGGGACCGCACCGGTGACGGTGACGGTGCTGGAACGGCCCGCCCCGGCGGCCACGCCGCCGCTGTCCGGGCAGCCGCCGTGGCAGCGGCTGGCCGACGCGCCGGACGGGTTGTCCGACAACGCCGCCGTGGTGCTCGACGGCATCGTCTACTCGATCGGCGGCGGCACCCACCTCGGCACCACCCGGCAGGCGTGGGCCTACGACCTGGCCGCCGACTCGTGGCAGCGGCTGCCGGACCTGCCCCGCGACCGGGGCAAACCGGCGGTGGCGGCGGTCGACGGCAAGGTGTACGTGTTCGGCGGCTGGGACACCGAGTTCCGGCCGCAGTCGGCGGTCGACGTGTTCGACCCGGCGACCGGGGTGTGGCACACGCTCGCCGGGGTGACCAACCCCGCCCCCCGGGCGGCGGCCGCGGCGGTGGTCGTCGAAGGGCTGATCTACCTGGTCGGCGGCTGCCGGGACGACCTGTGCCGGGCGTCGGCCGACGTGCTGGCGTTCGACCCGGCGACCGGCACGTTCCGGGCCCGCGCCGACTACCCGCACGAGGTGGCGTGGCATGCCTGCGGGGCGATCGACCTGCGGATCTACTGCGCCGGCGGGTACAGCCACGACGGCGACTACGCCGACACCCTCGCCTACGACCCGGACACCGACCGCTGGTCGACTCGCGCGGCCATGCCGGAGCATGTGACCAGCATGGCGTACTCGGTGGCCGCCGGTCGCCTGGTGCTGGCCGGCGGGATGCTGTCCGCCGGGGAGATCACCGACCGGACCATCGGGTACGACCCGGTGGCCGACGCCTGGCAGGAGCTGGCCCCGACCGGGCAGGCCGCGTTCCGGGGTGCCGGTGCCTGCGGCGGTTTGGCGATCGGCGGCATGTCGCCACAGTGGGCGGCCCTGCCGTCGATCTCCCGGTGGTCCGGGGCGGACGGCTGCGCACCGCAGGCCGAGGTGCCCTGGCTGCGGGTACGGCCGGCCAGCTTCACGCTGGCACCGGGCGCGTCGAAGGCCGTCACGCTGCGGTTCACCGCCGACGCCGCGACCGGGGTCGACGGGCCCGGCCGGTACACCGCCACGTTGGCGCTGCGGGCGCAGACCCCGTACGAGGTGCCGACCGTGCCGGTGGAGTTGACGGTGCGGCAGCGCTGAGTCGACGGGTGGTACGGGGTGTCCGATCGGCGCCCCGTACCACCCGTCGCTGGTCCCGGCGCGAGACGCCGCCGGGCATTAACCGGATCGTCGCCGCCCGGCAACCGGACGTTGCGCGGGTACCGAGGTTGCCGGGCTAGCGTTCGCGCTCATGCGTGTCAGCGGGCTCCTGGGTGACCGCGACGGTGACCGCGACCGGGGCGCCGCTCCGGCGACGGCCGCACCGGCCCGGTCCGGCGAGCGCAGCCCGTACATCGACGCGCTGCGGGCGCTGGCGATCCTGCGGGTCTACCTGCTGCACACCCTGTGGCTGACCTGGCTGCCGATGGCGTTCCCGGCGATGCCGGTGATGTTCGCGCTGGCCGGCTACCTCACGGCCGTGTCGCTGGACCGGGGCGCGCCGCTGCGGGTGGTCGGCTCGCGGCTGCGCCGGCTGCTGCCACCACTGTGGGCGCTCGCCGCGGTCGCCGTACCGCTGATGGTGCTGGTCGGCTGGCGGCCTGGCCTGCTGGACGTCGCCTGGTGGGTGGTGCCGCTGCGGAACCCGCCGTCCAGCGAGTGGGGCGGGCCGTTCTCCCTCGGCCTGTGGTACATCCGCGCCTATCTGTGGCTGGTGCTGCTCTCCCCGCTGCTGTGGTGGGCGTTCCGCCGCTGGCCGGTCGGCGCCCTGCTGACCCTGCCAGCGTTCGCCGTACTGCTCTCCTCCCCACTGGTCGACCTGCCGGTCAACCCGGTCACCGACGTGGTCTGGTCGATGGCCGCATACGGCACCTGCTGGCTGATCGGCTACGCCCGGCACACTGGCCTGCTGGACCGGGTCCCGCTGCGGTGGTACGTGCTCGGCGTCGGCGTGCTGGCGCTCGGCGCGATGATGTGGCTGGCCGAGCGGGGCGAGGACGACCGGCTCGGCGCGCTGGTGTGGGGCTGGGCGGTGGTGCTGTTGCTGATGCGGGCCCGGCCCCGGTTGGACTGGCTGGCGCAGGTGCCGTGGCTGGCCCGGCTGATCCGCATGATCAACGCCCGCGCGGTGACCGTCTACGTCTGGCATCTGCCGGTGCTGTACGCCGCCAGCGGGCTCCTCACCCTGACCGGCCTCTACGCCGGTAAGGCGGCCATCCTCGGCGTCGGCACCGTGCTGCTGGTCGGCGTGGTGCTGGCTTTCGGCTGGGTCGAGGACCTGGCCGCCCGCCGCCGCCCGTCACTGCTACCACCCAGTTGACGCCGCGCACCAGTCGGCTGACTCCGTTCGTCGCCGGGCCGGCGGAATGCGCCCCGGTAGGCGTACGGGCTGGTGCCGACGATCCGTTTGAAGCTCTCCCGGAACGCGGTCGGTGAACCGAAGCCGACCCGGCGGCTGATTTGCTCGACCCCGTCGTCGGTGGCTTCCAGCAGGTGCTGGGCCTGCCGGATCCGGGCCTCCTGCAGCCAGCGCAGCGGCGGGACGCCGGTGTGTTCCCGGAAGCGTCGGTGCAGGGTCCGGGGGCTCATGCCGGCCCGGTCGGCGATCCGGGCCAGCGTCATCGGTTCGGCCGCTTGCTCACGCAGCCAGTTCAGCAGCGGCTCGATCGCCGGCTCGGGCGGTGCCGGCGGTGCCTGGGCGGGGATGAACTGAGCCTGTCCGCCGCTGCGTTCCAGCGGCATCACCGACAGCCGGGCGGCGTCGGCCGCCGCCGCCGAACCATGGTCGCGGCGGACCAGATGCAGGCAGAGGTCGAGGCCGGCGGCGGCCCCGGCGGAGGTGAGGATCTGCCCGTCGTCGACGTAGAGCACGTCCGGGTGGACCCGGACGGCCGGGTAGCGGGCGGCCAGGTCGGCGGCGGCGCGCCAGTGGGTGGTGGCCGGTCGCCCGTCGAGCAGGCCGGCGGCGGCCAGGACGAACGCGCCGGAGCAGATCGAGGCGATCCGGGTGCCGGCGTCGGCGGTGGCACGCAGCGCGGCCTGCACCGGCTGCGGCACCGGGGCCGACAGGTCGGCGCAGCCGGGGACAATCACCGTGTCGGCGGTGGCCAGCGCGGTCAGGTCGGCGGCGGGTCGCAGGGTGAACGCGCCGGCGTCCACCTCGGCGGTGGCCGCGCAGACCACCACCTGGTACGCGGCCCGGCCGTCGGGCAGCCGCAGCCGGCCGAACACCTCGATCGGGGTGGACAGGTCGAACGGGATGACCCCGTCGAGGGCGAGGATCGCGATCCGGTGCACGTCGACGACGGTACGCCGACTGTGGCGAGAATCCGTTGACCTGTGTCCTTCCTGCCACTCCTCGCGTCACGAAACCACCCATACCGTCGCGTCGTGACGAAATTTCTGCTCTCCGTACATGTGCTCGCAGCGATCGTGGCGATCGGCCCGGTGACCGTCGCAGCCAGCATGTTCCCGGCCGCCGCCCGGCGGGCGATCGCCGACCCACGCGACGCCGCCGCCCGCACGACCCTGCGCACGCTGCACCGAATCTGCCGGGTGTACGCCGCCGTCGGGATCGTCGTGCCGGTCTTCGGTCTGGCCACCGCCACCAGCCTCGGGGTGCTCACCGACACCTGGCTGCTCGTGTCGATCGCGCTCACCGCGATCGCCGCCGCACTGCTGGTGCTACGGGTCCTGCCCCGCCAGCAGATGCTGCTGACCGGGATCGACGCTCCCGGCGCCCAGCCGGAGCCGACGGCGACCGCAACAGGGGCAGCGACAGGGGCAGCGACCGCGAGTACACCGACCACCGCGCCGCAGCGGCTGGCGGCGTACACCGGGGTGTTCAACCTGCTCTGGGCGACGGTCACGGTGCTGATGATCGTCCGTCCCGGCTCGACGACCGGGGTGTGAGGATGTCAGGCAGTCAGCGGCTGTTGCGGATCGCCGCCGGAGTCGAGATCACCACTCTGATCGTGATGCTGGCCAACCTGGCCACGGTGCACTGGTCGGCCGTGTCGTCGCTGCTCGGCCCGACCCACGGGGCGGCGTACCTGCTGGTGGTCGTCGCCACCGCGCAGCAGCCGGCCGCGCCGACATCGACCCGGCTACTCAGTCTGCTGCCCGGCGTCGGCGGCCTGCTGGTGCTGCGGGCACTGGCCGCGCACCGTCGACCGACACCGGACGCACCGGCGCAGAGTTGAACGGCACCGGCCCCATCAGCGGAGGGCGTCGTCGGCGAGCCGGGCGTGCACGCCGACGACGCCGTTGACGATCTGCGTCACCCGTACGTCGACGACGACGCTGGCCAGGGCGACCGCGTCGCCCCGGGACAGCCCGTGCCGGCGGGACATCAGGGTGATCATCGTGTCGAGGGCGTCGGCGGCCGCGGCGTCCAGGGTGTCGCCCAGGCCGAGGGTCAGCCAGGCGCCGTCGACCTGGGCCACCGGGCCGGTCAGCGGCTGGTCGTCGACCAGGTCGAAGGTGAGCTGGACCCGGTCCATCGGGCACTCGATCGCCGTACCGCAGATCTCGCCGTCGCCCTGGGCGGCGTGGCCGTCGCCGACGGAGAACAGCGCGCCGTCGACGGTCACCGGCAGCAGCAGGGTGCTGCCGACGACCAGGTCCTTGCAGTCCAGGTTGCCGCCGCAGCGTCGGGGCGGGATCGTCGAGTGCTCGCCGGGCTGCGCCGGTGGCATGCCGAGCACCCCGAGGAACGGCCGCAGGGTCACCGCGTGGCCGTGCTGGTTGCGCCCGGTGCCGGCGGCCGGGTCCAACTGCCAGGTGTGCACCGTTTCGGTGCCGGCGATGCCGTACCGCTCACTGTGCGGGGTCAACGCGCTGCCGGCCAGGGTGGTGCCCCACCCGGCCGGCAGTACCTCGTCGACGCGTACCGACAGGGTCGTCCCGGGCCGGGCGCCGCGTACCGCGATCGGCCCGACCAGGGCGTGGCCGAAGCCCGGCCGGTACACCGGCACCCGGGGCCGCTGGTCGTGCGGCCCGCCGGCGTACGGACCGGCCGACCACCAGCAGTCCAGGGTACGGAGGGTGACGGTGTCGCCGGGGTCGATGGTGAGCACCGGCGGATAGTCGGGTGAGAAGTAGCCGTGCAGGGTCTGGGCGTTCGGCTCCAGGGTGTGCCGCATCGCCGCAGGTTACCGCCGCCGGTCCAGGTAGCGCAGCGACCGGCGCAGGTAGTTGCGCGGGTTGGTGTCCAGGTGCCGGGCCCAGCGGGGCGGCAGGTCGTCGCGCAGCCAGGCGTACCGGCCCAGCGCGTAGCCGTACATCGGCTCGGTGAGGTAGCCGAGCCGGCTCGACTGCCAGCCGCCGGCTCGGCTCCGGTAGTCGAAGGCGGCGTTGGCGGTGAAGATGCCGAGTCCGAAAAAGACGGTGGTGAGGTCGGTGAGCGGCTCGTGGTCGGCGGCGTCGGGGCGGTGCCGGCCCTCGCCGATCAGGCGTTCGTGGGCCAGCTCGTGGGCGATGGTGGCGACCAGCGCCGTCGGCTGGCGGGCCTGCGCCCCGGCGATGGTGATCACGCCCCGGCCACCCTGGCGTACGTAGTGACCAGCGGCGCCCGAGGCAGCCTGCGCGTACGCCGGCAGGCTGGCAAGCAGCGCTGCTTCGGTGTCGTCGTCCGGCTCGAAGACCAGTTCGACCCGGTCGGGGTCGACTGCCATGTGCCGCGCGACGCGGTGCAGCACGGCCGCCACGTCCGCCTCGCTGCCGTGGTAGGCGCCGGGGAAGAACTCGTCGGTGGGCAGCACCACCGGAGCGCGTAGCGCCGGCTCGCCGAACTCGCGGATCAGCCAGGACAGCGACTCGTCGATCCAGTCCCGCTCGGTCTCCCGGACCGGGCACGCCGCGCTGAACAGCATCGGCACACCTCCCCGTACGGTTGCTGCCGTCAGGATCCCCGACCGGGGGCGGCGGCGGGTGCCCGGCGGCGGTCGGATAGGCGACAGCGGGTGTGACCCGGCGGCCGGCGTATCGTCGGTCGCTGTGACTGGCGTGCCCTACTCGTTCTGCTCGTCCTGCGGTGCCCGCTACCCGGCCGACGCCGGCTGGCCCCGGTCCTGTGACCACTGTGGGCAGCAGGTCTGGCGGAACCCGACGCCGGTGGCGGTCGCCGTGGTACCGGTGACGACTCCACAGGGGATCGGCGTGGTGGTGCAGCGACGCGACATCGAGCCGGCGCGCGGCGAGCTGGCGTTGCCGGGTGGTTTCATCGAGTACGGCGAGGACTGGCGTACCGCGGTGGTCCGCGAGCTGCGCGAGGAGACCGGCCTGGCCGGGCGGGCCGACCAGGTGCGGCTGTACGCCGTACGCAGCGTGCCGAACGGCGCCAGTCTGCTGATCTTCGGGTTGCTGCCGCCCCGACCGGCGCAGGCGTTGCCGGTGTCGGTGGCGACCGAGGAGGCCACCGAGTGGCTGGTGGTGACCGAACCGGTCACGTTGGCGTTCCCGTTGCACACCGAGGTGCTGGCGCACTACCTCGCCGATCCGACGGACCCGGCGTCGCTCGGTACCCTGTGGGCGTGAGCGACCTTCCTGACCGGCTGCCCCCTGACGGGCTGCGGGCCTCCGACGCCGACCGCGAGCAGGTGGCGGAGGTGCTGCGGGCCGCGGCCGCCGAGGGCCGGATAGATCTGCCCGAGTTGGACGAACGACTCGGCCGGGTGTACGCCGCCCGGACCTACGCGGAGTTGGAGCCGCTGACCCGGGACATTCCCCGTGCGGTGTCCGACACGGTGGCCCGGCGGGGCGATCACGGCCTGGCGCCGTCGCGTCCATCGCAGTGGGCGGTCGCGGTGATGAGCGGTTTCGACCGGCGCGGCCGGTGGGCGGCACCGGGAATGCTGCGGGCTTTCGCCTTCTGGGGCGGCGGCCGGATCGACCTGCGGGAGGCGCAGTTCGACGCGAACGCGATCCGGATCCGGGCCTGGGCGATCATGGGCGGGATCGAGATCGTGGTGCCGGACGACGCCGAGGTGTCAATCAGCGGGATCGGGCTGATGGGCGACTTCGGGCAGCGGGCCGCCGGGCTGGGCAGCCCCGGCGGGCCGAGGATCCACATCAACGGGTTGGCGTTCTGGGGCGGTGTGACGGTCAGACGTCGGGGCCGGCCGGGACGCTGATTGCGGCGACGATCAGACCGTTGCGGGCCAGCCACCGACCGGTGAACCCGGTCAGCGGCGTGCCGTCGGGCAGCGCCGGGCCGGGCACCAGCAGCCGGGCGGTGAAGTCCCCGTCGGTGGCGGTGCCACCGGGGCCGTCGGTGGCGGTGCCACCGGAGTCCAGGCTCGCCTCGACGTACGCCTGCTCGAAGCCGAGCCAGCGTTCCGCCAGCGGATACCACGCCTTGTAGACGGCTTCCTTGGCGCAGAACAGTAGCCGGTCCCAGTGCACCTGCGGGTGGGTGTCCCGGCGGGCGGCGAGCCAGGTGAGTTCGTCGGGCACGGTGATGCTGTTCAGCACTCCGGACGGCAGCGGCTCGTGTGGCTCGGCGTCGATGCCGACCGCGGCCAGGTCGACCGACCGGGCCACCACCGCCGCGCGGTAGCCGGCGCAGTGGGTGATGCTGCCGACCACCCCGGCCGGCCAGCGGGGTTCGCGGCGGGCGCCGGACGGCACCGGTACGCCGGGGAAGCCCAGCTCGGCGAGGGCTTCGTGGGCGCAGCGACGGGCGGTGCCGAACTCGCGGCGGCGCTTGTCGACCGCGTTGCCGAGCACCGCCGACTCCTCGGGGAACAGGGTGACCGGGACGCTGTCGTCGAACGCCTCGCGGGCGACCGCCGTGGCTGGCAGCAGTGCCTCGATCATCCCGCGCCGCCCTCCGTCACCGTCGTGGCAGGTGGTCGGGTGTCACTGGCAGACCCGCCATTCGCCGTTCTCCTCGACCAGTCTGACGGCCTCCTGCCGCTGCGCGCCACCGTCATAGGTGACTTCGACGGTGACAGTGCCGGACGTCCGCCCGTTGGTGGTCGACACGTTGACACCGACGATGTCGTACCCGGCGATCTGTCCGGCGGCGGACTCCTGCCGGACGTACTCCGTCTCGGACAGGGTGTCCCGCCGGTCCCGGCACAGTCGCTGGTAGGCGCCGGCGTAGTCGCCGGCGGACAGCGCGTCGAAGTGGGCGGTGGTGGCGTCGCGGGCCGGCTCGGTGGCCGCCGACACGGTCCGGTACAGCCAGAAGCCACCCCCTGCGACGCCGACGCAGCAGAGCAGGACGACGGCGAGCACGACAGCGACGATGATCACGGTCGTCCGCCGGCCGCGGCTCGGACCGGCGGGTGATGGTGGCGGTGGTGACGGCGGCTGGTAGCTCATGATCCGGATGCTAGAGGCCGCCCGCCACCTGCCGACGGGGACGGCCGGGGCGGCGACGTCGGCGTCGCGATCGGCCGGAGCGGGCCTGCCGGGCCGGTGCGTCCCTTGACGACGAGGCACGAACCGGTTAACACTCTCGCAACCGCCGTGTCACGGCGACGAATCGGGCGCTCTCGGACCCGGGCGTCGTCTGCCACATGTTGTTAACGCTAACAAGAGTTGATACCGAACCTCTGACAGCAAACCGGACGCCTCCCAGGAGGAGACACTCATGCCGCAGCGGGATCGACCGCGTACCGCCGGACCGCGACGAACAGCCGTGCCACCGCGACGAACAGTTCTGGCACCGCTCGCCGCCCTCGCCCTCACCGCCGGTCTGCTGGCCGCCGGTCCGACCACCGCCGCCGCGGCCGGACCGACCGACGGCCTCGTCCTGTGGTACGAACTGGACGCCACCGCCGGAACCGTCGCCACCGACACCTCCGGCAACGACCGGCACGGCACCGTGCACGGTGCCGCCGACTGGTCCGGCGCCGACGGACTGGGCCTCAACGGCAGTGACACGTACGTGGATCTGCCCGACGACGTGCTGCGCGACCTGACCTCGGTCACCGTGGCGATGGACGTGTTCATCGACCCGGCCCAGGTCACCCCGTACTTCATCTTCGGAATGGGCAACACCAGCGGCGGCACCGGCGACGGATACCTGTTCGCCACCGGCGACCAGTTCCGCGCAGCGATCGCCAGCGGCAACTGGTCCACTGAGCAGAACACCCGGCCGAACCCGTCCCGCAACCTCGCCCGGGGCGTCTGGAAACACCTCACCTACACCCAGGTCGGTAGCACCGGAGTGCTCTACGAGGACGGCGTCGAGGTCGGCCGCAACACCGCGGTCACCATCACCCCGGGGTCGATCGGTGGCGGCACCACCACCGCCAACTACATCGGACGCTCGGTCTACACCGGCGACAGCCACCTCGCCGGTCGGGTGCGGGACTTCCGCATCTACGACCGGGCGGTCACCGCCGACGAAGCCGCCCAGCTCGGTGCACGCGCGGCGGCCGCGGTCGTCGCCCACGACGCGGCCACGCTGGACCTCGGCGACACCAGCCGGGTCACCGCCGACCTCACCCTGCCGGCCACCGGGCCGGGCGGCTCGGGCATCGACTGGGCCTCCAGCGACCCGACGGTGGTCGCCACCGACGGTACCGTGACCCGACCGGCCGTCGGCGAACCCGACGCGCAGGCCACACTCACCGCCACCCTGCGCCGGGGCACCGTCACCGACACCAGGAGTTTCGAGGTGACCGTGCTGGCCGAATTCGACGACGCGCGCATCGTCGCCGACGCCGCCGCGGCGCTGACCGTGCACGACGTCAACGACGTACGCGGAAACCTGACCCTGCCCACGACGGGCGCCGACGGCACCACGGTGGCCTGGGCGTCGGACGACCCGGCGGTGATCACCACCGACGGGGTGGTCAATCGACCGGCACCTGGCGCCGGCGGCACCACCGTCACGCTGACCGCCACCGTCACCCGCAACACGGCGAGCGCCACCCGCGAGTTCACCGCCAGCGTCCCCGAACTGCCGGGACCGGCCGAGCGCACCGGCTACCTGTTCAGCTACTTCACCGGCGAGGGCACCGCTGACGGCGAGCAGGTCTACTTCGCGCTCAGCCAGGGCAACGACCCGCTGCACTGGCAACAGCTCAACGACGGCCGGCCGGTGCTCACCTCCACGCTCGGCGAGCAGGGCCTGCGGGATCCGTTCATCATCCGCTCCCCGGACGGCGACAAGTTCTACCAGATCGCCACCGACCTGCGGATCCACGGCAACGGCGACTGGGACGGCGCGCAGCGCCACGGCAGCAAGTCGATCATGGTGTGGGAGTCCACCGACCTGGTCAACTGGACCGACCAGCGCCTCGTCCAGGTCGCCCCGGACACCGCCGGCAACACGTGGGCGCCGGAGGCGTACTACGACCCGACGATCGGCGCGTACGTCGTCTTCTGGGCCTCGAAGCTCTACGCCGCCGACGACCCGGACCACACCGGCAGCACCTACAACAAGATGCTGTACGCCACCACCCGCGACTTCCACACCTTCTCCGAGCCGCAGGTGTGGGTCGACCCCGGCTACTCGGTCATCGACTCCACGGTGATCGACCACGACGGCGTCTACTACCGCTACACCAAGGACGAACGCAACACCTCCTCGTCGACGCCGTGCAGCAAGTTCATCCTCGCCGAGACGGCGACGTCGCTGCGCGACACCGGCTGGGAGTTCCTCGCCGACTGCATCGGCCATGGCGCGATGTCCCAGGGCGAGGGACCGACGATCTTCAAGTCGAACACCGAGGAGAAGTGGTACCTGTTCATCGACGAGTTCGGCGGGCGCGGCTACATCCCGTTCGAGACCACCGACCTCGCCTCCGGCGAGTGGACGCCGTCGAGTGACTACGCGCTACCGACCAGCCCGCGCCACGGCACCGTACTGCCGGTCACCCAGGCCGAGTACGACGCGCTGCTCGCCGCGTACGGACCGGACCCGGCACCGGAGCCGCCCGCCGCCGGGCTGCTGCTGCACTACGAGTTCGACGAGACCGGCGGCACCGTCGCCACCGACTCCTCCGGACAGGGCAGGCACGGCCGCTACGAGCGGACCCCCGCCTTCGGCACCGGGGTGCACGGCGGCTCGTTCAAGATGAGCGGCGGCGCCAGCAACTCCACCACCGCGCCGTACGTCACGATCCCCAACGGCGTGTTCGCCGGGGTCACCAGCACCACCGTGGCGACCTGGGTCAAGTGGGACGCCTCCAGCACCGCCAACCAGTGGATCTACGGGTTGGGGCCGGACCGGAACCGTTACCTGTTCAGCGGTCCGAACACCAACGGGGTGCTGTTCTCGGCGATCACCACCGGCAGCTGGCAGGCCGAGAAGCAGCTGCGGGCGTCGTCGGCGCTGACCGGCGGCGAATGGAAACACGTCGCGGTGACCGTCGACTCGGCCACCCGTACCGCCGTGATGTATCTCGACGGCGTCGCGATCGCCCGGGCCACCGACGTGGCCGTGCGCCCGGCGGACCTGCACGACGCCACCGGCAGCAATGCCGGCTACGTCGGACGGTCGCTGTACGGCGAGGATCCGTACTTCGCCGGTGAGGTCGACGACTTCCGGATCTACGGCCGGGCGTTGACCGCCGACGAGGTGTACGCCCTCGGCGGCGATCCGGCGGCGATCACCGATGCGACCCTGCCGCAGCTGAAGGTGGACGCGATCGTCGACGCCGACGACCGCCGGGTGATCCTGCCGGTCCGTCCGGACACCGATCTGACCGCCCTGGCCCCGGAGTTCACCCTCGCCCCCGGCGCCACCGTCGCACCGGCGTCGGGCACCGTCCGGGACCTGAGCGCACCGGTGACGTACACGGTCACCGGAGCGGACGGCGCCACCGCGACCTGGACCGTCGAGGCCCGGCTGATGCGCTCCCCGGTGCTGCCTGGCCTGTACGCCGACCCGAACATCGCGGTCTTCGGCGACCGGTTCTACCTCTACGCCACCACCGACGGTTTCGCCGGCTGGAGCGGCACGAAGTTCTCCGTGTTCTCCTCGGCGGACCTGGTGAACTGGACCGACCACGGGGTCATCCTGGACCTGGCGACCGACATCTCCTGGGCGGACAACAGCGCCTGGGCGCCGACCATCGCCGAACGCGACGGCAAGTGGTACTTCTACTTCAGCGGTGGCAGGGCCACCGGCGACACCGGTAAGCACCTCGGGGTCGCCGTCGCCGACTCGCCGACCGGGCCGTTCCGCGACGCGCTCGGCGAGCCGCTGGTGCCGGCGGGCACCTACCCCGGTCAGATGATCGACCCGGCGGTCTTCACCGACGACGGTCGCTCCTACCTGTACTGGGGCAACGGCTACGCCTACCAGGTCGAACTCAACGACGACATGGTGTCGTTCGACCCGGCGAAGGTGACCTCGCACCGGCCGGCCGGGTACAACGAGGGGGCCTTCGTCATCAAGCGCGACGGCCGCTACTACTTCATGTGGTCGGAGAACGACACCCGTAGCGAGGACTACCAGGTGGCGTACGCCGTCGGTGACTCGCCGCTCGGGCCGTGGAGCGAGCGGCGCGGCACCATCCTGCGCAAGGACCTGTCGCTGGGCATCAAGGGCACCGGGCACCACTCGGTGGTGCGGGTGCCGGGCACCGACGACTGGTACGTGGCGTACCACCGGTTCGCCATCCCGGACGGCGACGGCACCCACCGGGAGACGACCATCGACCGACTGGAGTTCGCCGACGACGGCTCCATCGTCCCGGTGGTGCCGACCTTGGAAAGCGTCGCGCCGATCCGGCCGGTCAACACCGCTCCGGTGGTGATCGCGGTCACCGGTCCGGCCGGTCCGGTCGCGGCCGGCACCGAGGTCAGCGTCACCGCGACCTTCACCGACTCCGGCACGGACGACACGCACCGCTGCGTGGTGGTCTGGGGCGACGACACCGTGGACGCCGGCACGATCGACGGGTCCGCCTGCGTCGCGGCGCACACCTACGCCCAACCGGGTGTGTACCGGCCGACGGTCACGGTGATCGACGACCGGGACGCCGCGCACACCCTGGCCGGCGGCTACGTGGCGGTGCGCCGGGCCGACGGCGGGCACGTCGCCGGCTCCGGCTGGGTCATCTCACCGGCCGGGGCGTACGTCGCAGACGAGGAGCAGGCCGGGCGGGCCGATTTCGGGTTCGTCGCGGCCACCGGGCCGGAAACGACCGGGCCGGGACCGGCGGCACTGCGGCTACGCCTCGGCGAGTGGGAGTTCGCCGCCACCAGCCACCGTGGGTACGTCGTCGACGGCCCACAGGTGCGGTTCAACGGCCGGGGCACGGTCAACGGCGCCGGCGACTACGAGTACCTGGTCGGGTTGAACGACGAGGCGCTGCGGGAGCAGGGCAAGGACCGGTTCTGGATCCGGATCCGGGAGGCGGACACCGAGACCGTGGTCTACGACAGCCGGATCAACGCCGACACCACCGCGCTCGGCGGCGGAGCGGTCGTCGTCGACGTCTCGTGACGCGGCTGGGGCGCTACCCGTACGGGTGGCGCCCCAGCCTGCAGGCTTCGCCGGTCACTTGGCCAGCGGCTGACCCTGCTTGTCGCTGAACTTGCCGATCAGGATGACGATGAGGTCGATCAGCACCCAGAGGCCGAGCCCGCCGAAGGTGACCAGCATCAGCACACCGGTGCCGATCTTGCCGACGTAGAACCGGTGCACACCGAGACCACCGAGGAAGAAGCAGAGCAGCAACGCGACGATCCAGGACTTCTGCTCGGTGGCCGGTACGGCCGTGGTCTGCGACATCGGTTTCCTTCCGAATAAGACGCTCGGCCCGGTCCTACATGGCCGAGCTGGGGTGAGTCGCCCGGACTGTCGGATCTGGACGACGACTCGGCAGGCTACCGCAGAACAGCGCGACTTGTTGTCCCGGGCGTGGGCTCGGTGTCGCTCCGGGCCCGGGTGAACGGTCATCATCCCGGGGCTTCCGGTCGCCGCCGATGGAGCGAACCTCGACGAGGCCATCGACGAGACGATCCTCGCCCTACGCGAGTACGCCGAGGATTGGCACGACCGGCTCCTCGACGCGCCCAACCATGCCGCCAACTGGGGACTGGTCCAACTGATCACCATCAGCAGCGACAGCCAGCTGCCCGAGTGGCTGGTGGGTTCCACCTGATGACCTGGCCGCAACCGGTCCGCCAGGCCCATGAGAAGTTCTGTCAGCACGAGCAGTGGACCCGGGTCCGAGACGCACGCGGACGGACCGGCACCCACCACGTCACCTTCGAGCTCGGGTTGGCAGACGGGCGCATTCTGCGGACCCGCCTCTCCCATCCGGTCGACCGCTCGGTGTACGGGCGGAGCCTGTAGGACCACATACTGCGCGATCAACTGGACGTCGCCGAGGACGAGTTCTGGGCCTGCGCCCGGGATGGGCTACTACCTAAGCGGAGTAATCCCGATATACCTGCCGAATCACTACCCGTCGAACTCGCGCATCTTCTGGTCAATCGCGTCGGCCTCAAAGAGTCCGACGTGGCCGCGATGACTACGGAGCAAGCGGTCGCTCGACTGAACCAGTACTGGGCTGACGGGTCCTGACACCGACCCGCCGGAAAGCCTGGTAGATCACCGATCGTCACCCTGCGTGCCCTGCGTATGGTTACCGTGGCCGGCCGGGACGACGAAGGGACGCCGATGACGCCGCGCGACCACGCGTTTTGGCTGCGTACCCCGGGCACCGGCGAGATCCGCCCGGTCGAGGTCAGCCCGCCCGGCGCCGGCGAGGTCCTGGTACGGACCCGGTTCACCGGGCTCAGCCGGGGCACCGAGACGCTGGTCTTCCGGGGCGAGGTGCCGCCCAGCCAGTACGCCGCGATGCGCGCCCCGTACCAGGACGGCGACTTCCCCGCCCCGGTCAAGTACGGCTACCTCAACGTCGGGCAGGTCGAGCAGGGCCCAGCCGCGCTCGTCGGGCGTACCGTCTTCTGTCTCTACCCGCACCAGACCCGGTACGTCGTGCCGGCCGACGCGGTCACCGTGGTCCCGGACACGGTGCCGGCCCGCCGCGCGGTGCTCGCCGGCACGGTGGAGACCGCGGTCAACGCGCTGTGGGACGCCGCTCCCCTGCTCGGCGACCGGATCGCCGTGGTCGGCGCCGGCATGGTCGGTGCCACCGTCGCCGCGCTCGCCGCCCGGTTCCCCGGCGTACGGGTCGAACTGGTCGACGTCGACCCCGCACGAGCCGCGACCGCCGCCGCGCTCGGCGTCGGCTTCGCCCACCCGGACACCGCCACCGACGGGTGCGACCTGGTGTTCCACGCCAGCGCCACATCGGCCGGGCTGGCCCGGTCGCTGGAGTTGCTCGCCGTCGAGGGCACGGTGGTCGACCTCAGCTGGTACGGCGACCGCCCGGTCACCGTGCCGCTCGGCGAACACTTCCACTCCCGCCGGTTGACCGTGCGCAGCAGCCAGGTCGGCCGGGTCGCCCCGGCCCGGCGCGACCGGCACGGGTACGCCGGACGGCTGGCTCTCGCCCTCGACCTGCTCGCCGACGAGAGGTTCGACACGCTGCTGACCGGTGAGAGCGACTTCACCAACCTGCCCGGAGTGCTGCCCCGGCTCGCGGCCGGCGAGTTGCCGGCGTTGTGCCACGTGATCCGTTACCCGACTGGAGGATGAGAAATGTTCAGCGTCACCGTCCGTGACCACATCATGGTCGCCCACAGCTTCACCGGTGACGTGTTCGGCCCGGCGCAACGGCTGCACGGTGCCACCTTCGTCGTCGACGCCACGTTCAAGCGCACCGACCTCGACAGCGACAACATCGTCGTCGACATCGGCCTGGCCACCGAGCAGCTCAAGGCCGTACTGGCCGAGTTGAACTACCGCAACCTCGACGACGAGCCGGCGTTCGCCGGGGTCAACACCTCCACTGAATGGCTGGCCAAGTTGATCGCCGACCGGCTGGCCGACCGGGTGCACGCCGGCGACCTCGGTGCCGGCGCCCGTGGTCTGACCGGAATCGGCGTCACCCTGCACGAGTCGCACATCGCCTGGGCGAGCTACGAGCGGGCGCTCTGACGCCGATGGTCGTCGTGGTACTGCCCGGCAACGTGGCCGATCCGACCACCCCCAGCGGCGGCAACGCCTACGACCGGCGGGTCTGCGCCGGTCTGGCCGTGACCGGATGGCCGGTGCGCGAGATCGCTCTTCCCGGTGCCTGGCCGCGCCCGGACCGGACGAGCCGCCGGGCGCTCGTCGACCACCTCGCCACCCTGGCCGACGGCACGGTGGTGCTGATCGACGGTCTGGTTGCCTGCGGGGTGCCCGAGGTGGTCGGACCGCACGCCGACCGGCTACGGCTGGCCGTGCTGGTCCACCTGCCACTCGCCGACGAGACCGGGCTGGACCCGGCCGAGGCGGCCGCCCTGGACCTGGCCGAACGCGCGGTACTCGGCGCGGCGGCGGTGGTGATCGCCACCAGCGACGCGGCGGCACGCCAACTCGCCGCCCGCCACGGTCTGGCCGCCGACCGGATCCGGGTGGCGGTCCCGGGTGTCGCACCGGCACCCCTGGCGAACCGGGACCCGACCGGCCGACGGCTGCTCTGCGTCGCGTCGGTCACCCCCCGTAAGGGCCACGACGTACTCGTCGAGGCGCTCGCCACCGTCACCGACCTGGACTGGGAATGTCTCTGCGTGGGAGCGCTCACCGCCGCCGCGTACGTCGACCGGGTCCGGCAGCGGATCGCGTACCACCGGATCGGGGACCGTGTCACGCTGGCCGGGCCCCGCGCGGCGGCGACGTTGGCCGGCACGTACGCCGACGCCGACCTGCTGATCCTGCCGTCGCACGCCGAGACGTACGGCATGGTGATCACCGAGGCGCTGGCCTGCGGCATCCCGGTGCTGGCCAGCGACGTCGGCGGGGTGCCGCAGGCACTGGGTCGCACCGACGCTGGTGAGCGACCGGGTCGGCTGGTGCCGCCCGCCGACCCGGCGGCGCTCGGTGCGGCGGTACGTCGCTGGCTGACCGACGGCGGCGAGCGGGAGCGGTTGCGGGCGGCCGCCGTCGCGCGCCGGGCCGGACTGCCCGACTGGGCGGACACGGCCGCCAGGGTCGGCGCGGTACTGCGCGAACTGGGTCGGCGCTGACGGCGGCGCGCCGCAGCGGTGTCGCCGGCCAGCGGAGGGAGACTTTCATGGAGACGATCGAGTCGGCCGGGTACAGCCCGGCGTGGTTGGGACTACGGGAGCCCGCGGACGCGCAGGCGCGCTCGGCGGAACTGGTCGCCGAGGTACGCCGGCTGCTGACCGGCGCCGCCCGCACCGAGATACACGACCTCGGCTGCGGCACCGGGTCGATGGGCCGGTGGCTGGCCCCGCAGCTGCCCGGTGCCCAGCACTGGGTGCTGCACGACCGCGACCACGAACTGCTGCGCCATGCCGAGGCCCGGATGGCCCCGGCGGCGTCCGACGGCGCACCGGTCACCGCGACGGTACGCCGCGACGACGTCACCGCGCTCACCGTCGACGACCTCGTCGGCGCCGACCTGGTCACCGCCTCGGCGCTGCTGGACCTGCTCACCGCCGACGAGGTGGACCGGCTGGCGGCGACCGTTCGGGCGGTCGCCTGTCCGGCGTTGCTGACCCTGACCGTGGTCGGTGACGTACGGTTCGACCCCGCCGACCCGCTCGACGGGGAGCTGACGGCCGCGTTCAACGACCATCAGCGGCGGCACAGCGCGGGTCGGCGGCTACTCGGCCCGTCGGCGGTGGAAGCGGCGACCGAAGCGTTCACCCGGCACGGGGCCACCGTGCTGGTGCGGCCCAGCCCGTGGCTACTCGGCCCGGAGCGGGCCGAGCTGACCGAACGGTGGCTGGACGGCTGGATCGCGGCGGCGTACGAGCAGCGGCCGGAGCTGGCCGCCCGGCCAGGGGGCTACCGGCGTCGCCGGCTCGCCGCTGCCGTCGCCGGTGAGCTGGGGGTCACCGTGGAACACCGGGACATGTTGGTCGTGCCCGGCTGAGGCTTGCACAGCATACTTCCGGTGCCGGGCAGGTGAACCGGAGGAGACACCGCCGCGTATCTGTCGGCGGAGGCTCATCGAGGGGGGCACGTAATGCACAGGGCGAAGCGCCCGTTGCGCACGGCCGGCACCGGCCGTGACGCACAGTGAAGGGCAAGGTCTGGGCCTGGCTGCGACTGACCGGTGGGGTGACCATCCTCGGGCTGCTGGTCTGGCGGCTCGGCACCAACGCGTTCCTGGACGGGATGCGGGTGATCGACGCGCGGGTGCTGCTGCTGGCGGTCGGGATCGGGCTGTTGACCACGGTCTGCAGCGCTTGGCGGTGGTGTCTGGTCGCCCGGGGGATGGGGCTGGCGCTGCCGCTGGCCGGGGCGGTCGCCGACTACTACCGGGCGATTTTCCTCAACGCCGCGCTGCCCGGTGGGGTGCTGGGTGACGTGCACCGCGCGGTCCGGCACGGCCGTGAGGTGGCCGACGTGGGCCGGGGGGTACGCGCGGTGGTGCTGGAGCGGACCGCCGGTCAGCTGGTGCTGTTCGCGGTCGCCGCAGGGGTGCTACTGACGTTGCCGGTGCCGGCACCCGCGCGGCTGGTCACCGCGGCTCAGGTCGCGGTGGCCATGGTCACGGCGGCGGCGCTGGTGGTGGCGCTGTTCGTGGCGGTACGCCGCCGTCGGCCACGGGTCCGTCGAACGGCAGCCGCCGGGTCCATCGGGTCCTGGTGGACCCGCGCGGTCGGGCGGACCGTCGCCGACCTGCGCAGCGGTCTGCTGGCCCGACGGACCTGGCCGGGGGTGGCGTTGCTGTCGGTAGCCGCGCTGGCCGGTCACCTCGCCACGTTCCTGGTCGCGGCCCGCGCGGCCGGGTCGACGGCTCCGCTGCACCAGCTGGCACCGTTGATGGTGCTGGCGTTGTTGGCGATGGCGGTGCCGTTGAACGTCGGCGGCTGGGGACCGCGGGAAGGGGTGACCGCGTGGGCGTTCGGTGCGGCCGGGCTCGGCGCGGGCCTCGGGTTGACCGTCGCCGTGGTGTACGGCCTGCTGGCGTTGACGGCAAGCCTGCCGGGTGCCGGTGTGCTGGCGGTCCGCTGGTTGCGTCGGCTGCCGGCGGTCCGGCAACGGCCGCCGTTGCGGCTACGGCTACGGCTACGCCCGCGACCACGTCCGGCGACGTGACGATCCGCCGGGCTGGTCGGCTACTGCTCGCCGAACCGGGACGACAGGGCGTAGCGCAGCAGGGCCACGTCGCCGATCTGGCGGACCTCGACCAGCGTCGCCCGCCGGTCGGCGTGCCACGGGAAGCTGCCGTCGCCGACGAACCGGGGTGCCCGGGAGTCGCCGACGAAGATCGGGGCGACCACCAGGTGCAGTTCGTCGGCCAGGCCGGCGGTGAGGAACTGGGTGTGCACCCGTCCGCCGCCTTCGACCATCAACCGGCCGACGCCCCGGACGTGCAGGTCACCGACGACCCGTCGCAGGTCGACCGGGTCACCGCAGTCGACGACGGTGGCGAGTCCGGCGAGCCGGCTGCGGGCGCTGTCCAGACTCGCCGTGGCGCAGTACACGACCTTGTCGACGTCGCCGACAGTGAAGAACCGCGCCTGCGGGTCGAGATCGGCGCTGCCGGTGACGGTGACCTTCATCGGGGTGGGTGGGTGGCCGGCGGCCACCCGCCGCCGCCGGCGGTCCGCCGACCGGACCAGCAAGCGAGGGTCGTCGCGGCGTACCGTGCCGGCCCCGACCAGGATCGCGTCGCAGTCGGCGCGTACCGCGTCGACCCGGTCGAAGTCGGCGTCGTTGGACAGCAGCAGGCGCCGCCCGCTCGCGTTGTCCAGATATCCGTCGATCGACATGCCGCAGCTGAGCAGGACGTAGGGTCGCTCAACCACTGATGGCACCTCCTCGACGACCGAAAGATAGCCTGCATGCGAGGCCGGCACACATTCTCCCGTACGGCTCATGTGTCGGTGCCGGCGCTCTGCGCAGCACATCACCGATAGGACGCACGATGCTTGAACCGCCGCCCCACGCTCCGGTCAACGGTAAGCGCGCCGCCACCAACGGGACGGGTCCCGCGCCGACGGCGACGGTCCGCCGGCAGGTGACGGTGCCGCTGCGGTTCGCCGACGGCTACACCGCCAGCGCCCGGGTCTTCACCTTCGACGGCCTGACCGACCGACGCGAGCACGTGGCGCTGGGTCTGGGCGACTGGGACCGGGCGTTGGACCGGGCCGCCGACGGTGGCGACCCGCCACTGGTACGCCCGCACAGCGAATGCCTGACCGGCGACGTGTTCGGCAGTCAGCGGTGTGACTGCGGCCCGCAGCTGCGGGAGGCGGTGGAGCGGATCGCCGCTCACGGCGGCTTCCTGCTCTACCTGCGGCAGGAAGGGCGGGGCATCGGGCTGTACGCCAAGCTCGACGCCTACGCGCTGCAGGACGCCGGGTTGGACACGTTCGAGGCGAACGTGGCGCTGGGCCGGGGTGAGGACGAACGCGACTACACGGTCGCGGCGCAGATGTTGCTCGCGCTCGGCGTGCACCGGGTGGCCCTGCTCAGCAACAATCCGGACAAGGCGGCGCAGCTCACCGGGCTCGGGGTCACGGTGACCGAACAGATCCCCACCGGTGTGCACGTCTCGGCGGCGAACATGCGCTACCTGGCCGCCAAGGCGAACCACGCCGCACACACCATCGATCTGTCGGTGACCGACTGACGGAGCCGGTCACCGGCAGATCGACAGCTCATCGGCCCGGTGCGGCGGCGGTCACTCGCCCGACGGAGCGGGCAGGGTGACGCCGAGCCGGACCGGGGTGCCGAAGTTCGGCGTACCGTCGGCGTTCCAGGTGAACTTCTGGGCCCGGGTGGACCGGTTCATGTCGCAGCCGCCGGACGCCGAGTCGTTGCCGTGGTAGACGATCCAGTCCTCGGTGCCGTCCGGTGAGGTGAAGAAGCCGTTGTGGCCCGGCGCGTAGACGCCGTTGGCGTCGCTGCGCTGGAACACCGGGGTGGGATGCTTGGTCCACGACGACGCACTCAGCGGGTTGCTCCCGGTCAGAGTGAGCATGCCGAGCTTGTAGTCGGGGCCCCAGCAGGCGCTCGCCGAATAGATGATCATCGTACGGCCGTTGTGGTAGAGCGGCTCCGGGCCCTCGGTCACCGGATGGGTCTGCCGCTCCCAGCTCAGGGTGGGCGAGGTGAGCCGGACCCGGGAGCCGCTGATCGTCCAGGGGTTGCTCATCGGGGTGATGAACAGGCTCTGCCCGTTGCTGCCCGCGTTGTAGGTGCCAAGCAGGTATAGGTCGTTGTTGACCCGCAGCACACTGGCGTCGAGTTGCCAGTCGCTGCCGAGATCGGCCTTGAAAATGTACGGCCCCATCGGGTCGGTGCCGGCGCTCTCCAGTACGTGCAGCCGCTGGGTCGGGTTGAAGTCGGCGACATTCTGCCCGGCCACGTAGTACAGATACCAGCGCGGCCCGTTGGGCCCGTCGATCAGGTGGAACTCCGGCGCCCACATGTTGCAGCAGCCGTTGGGCCGCCCGGCGAGGTTGAACACCACCTGGTCCGGTGCGCTGGACAGCCCGGCGAGCGTGGCCGAGCGACGCATGGTGATCGTCGAGTTCCAGGTGGTGGTGGCCAGGTAGTAGTACCCGGCGTGGTACTGCAGCCAGGGGTCCGGGCCGTTGCGCTTGATCGGGTTGGTGAAGGTCCCGGCCGGCGGCGTGCCGGCCGTGTCGACCGGGATCATCTGCCACTGCTGGTTGTAGCCGTCGAGGTCCTGGTACTGCGACACCATCGCGCCGTCCGCTGTGGACCACTCCCACACGTCGACGGCCTTGGCGGAGTGCCGGTTGATCAGTCGTACGTAGCCGCCGGCCGAGTCGGCCAGCCGGAAGTGCTGCCGGGTGTCGCCCCGGTCGGCGTTCTGAATCAGCTGGATGCCGTCGTTGGCGTTGGGCAGTTCGAGGACCTTGCCGCTGTGCCGCGACTGCACCCGGTAGTAGCCGTTGCCGGCGTCGAGGAACCGCCACTGCTGCCAGGCGCCGTCGTTGCGGGCGTACTGGTTGATCGCCGCGCCGTCGTGGGTGGCCAGGTCGT
Source organism: Micromonospora sp. LOL_021 (assembly GCF_048060215.1). Taxonomy (NCBI): domain Bacteria; kingdom Bacillati; phylum Actinomycetota; class Actinomycetes; order Micromonosporales; family Micromonosporaceae; genus Micromonospora; species Micromonospora sp. LOL_021. Next base: position 40,551 of record NZ_JBHMIN010000044.1, read on the forward strand.
ACACATCGAGTGCCTTGCCGCTGTGCCGGTTGACCAGCACGTAGTAGATGTTCGGATCGGCGGTCGCCGCCACGGCGGCGGGTGCGGCCACCGCCGTCACCGCGGCGGCCACCGCCAGTACGACGGCGCCGGCGGTACCGGCCCGCCAGGGCCGGCGGCGCCGGCTCCGGACAGGCCACAGTTGGCGGATGGGTCTCATCGGGTACTCCTTCGCGTGGTCGGGGTCGGCACCGGTGCGTGCGCCGACAGCGAACGCCCGCAGGTCGGGGCGGCCGGTAGGCGTGGGCGGTCAGTACAGGTAGGGCCAGCCGGCCGCGTCGTAGCCGATCCGGTTGATGCCGAGCAACGCGGCACCGTTGTTCGCGTAGTAGTGGTAGACGAGGTAGTCGCCGTCGGCGTCGGCGAGCACCGCCTGGTGGCCCGGTCCGTTGACACCGCCGTGGCCAGCCAGGATCTGGGTGCCGCCGCCCGCGGTGAGCAGGTTGCCGGACCGGTCGGTGAAGGGACCGGTCACGCTGGTCGACCGGCCGACCATCACGCGGTACGTGCTGGCCGCGCCCTGGCAGCACCGGTCGAAGGAGACGTACAGGTAGTAGTAGCTGCCGCGCTTGACCAGCGTCGGTGCCTCGACCGCGCCGCCGCCGCGACCCGCGAGGCTGTGCATGGCCGAACCGGACCGCCGGCCGGTACCGGGGTCGATGGCGATCATCTTGATGCCGGACCAGAACGACCCGAAGCTCAGCCACCAACGGCCCTGGTCGTCGACGATCAGGTTCGGGTCGATGGCGTTGAAGTTGTCCGAGCTCTGTGACTCGACGACCAGCCCCTGGTCGGTCCAGCTGCCGGAGGTGCCGGTGGAGCTGGTGGCCAGGAAGATGGCGGACCGGTTCGATCCGAATGTCGACGCCGAGTAGTACAGGTAGTACCGGTTGTCGTGGAACGACAAGTCCGGTGCCCACAGGTTGCGGCTGCCACCGGTGTACGGGGTCGTCCACGGCGCGCCACCGGGGAAGACCGACCCGGCGTTGCGGAAGCTGACCCGGTCGGTGGACGTCTTCAGCGCCACGTCGTTGCCGGTGTGGGCCATCAGGTAGCCGCCGGTCGGCCGGCGGATCATGCTCGGATCGTGCACCCCGGTGTCCCCGGTGACCCGCATGGGGTCCGGGTAGGAGCCGGGTGGGTTGCCGGGGGTGGGGGTCGGCGCCGAGGTGGGCGGATTGGTCGTCGGTGTGCCGGGGGCGTCGACGCGGACCAGCTGCCACTGCTGGTTGGTGCCGTTCCAGTCGGTCCACTGGCTGATCCGGGCACCGTCGGCGGTTGAGCGTTCCCACACGTCGAGGGCCTTGTCACTGTTGCGGTTGATCAGGCGTACGTGGCCGGCGTCGGAGTCGGCGAGCCGCCACTGCTGGCTGGTCCGGCCGACATCGGTCCACTGGACCACGTCCGCGCCGTCGACGGTCGACGAGTCGCGAAGGTCGAGGACCTTGCCGCTGTGCCGGGACCTGAGCCGGTAGTAGCCGTTGCCGGCGTCGACGAACTGCCACTGCTGCCAGGCGCCGTCGTTGCGCGACCACTGCACTATCTGCGCGCCGTCGCCGGTGGCCCGCTCGTACACGTCGAGGGCCTTGCCGCTGTGCCGGGCCACGAGCACGTACCAGGCGGTCGTGTCGACGGTGGCGGCGGAGGCGACCGGCGGCGCGGCGGCGATCGCGCCGCCGGCCAGCAGGACGCCGGCGACCAGCCCGACGGCGAGCAGCGGGGGGCGCCTGCGCCGGGTGGATGTGCGACGTCGCTGGGCTGTGGTCAGCACCCGAGCTGCCGGGGGTGCGGGAAGTGTGGACATGACCAGGTTCCTTCCGTCGGGCCGTCGCGACCCCGACAGGCTCGACGAGGTCGCGACAGGCCGCGCGACCGGAGGACGGACCGATCGCGCTCGCGAGGGGTGCCACCCGCGCCGACCGGCTGGACCGCTGGCGGCCCCGGCGACGGGTGTGGCGTCTTGCCCGGACGTATTGATGATGTTTGCGATAACAACCGTGAATGTCAAGAGATCCGGCAGAGCAACCACCATCAGATCAAGGAAGCCTTAGCAAGCCCTTATGCAAATTAACTGCAACACCAGCCACGAGCAACTCTTGACCGATGTCAATGTTAACGATAACCTTCGGCAACGCAACCTGTCAGTGACGACCAATGTGGAGCGGGTCGGCCATGTTGACGAGAAGGCAGCTAATCCGGTCGTCACCCCCAGCGCTGGGACGCACGGCCTGCGAGACCCGTTCGTCATGCGCAGGCAGGACGGCACGTTCGCGGTGCTCGCGACCGACCTCAACGGCAAGGACTTCACCCAGCAGAACCAGTACATCCACCTCTGGGACTCGGCCGACCTGCGCAGCTTCACCGGGTACCGACGGGTGCGCATGCCCTCCATGACCACCCACATTTGGCACCCGAGGGGTTCTGGGATGCCGGCCGCGACCAGTACGGCATCGTCTACTCGGCCCGCAGCGGCAACGTCGGCAGCAACAGCTGGTCGGCGCTGAACAAGGCCCAGTACACCCAGCCGTTGAACGTTAAACATCCCACCATCGCCCGATCACCGCACGGATCAGACCAATCTGCTAGCCCGCTGGGGTGCACCCGGCTGGAACCGGATCAAGTCCTACAACTTCCCCGACAGGTATCTACGACACGCCGACTACGAGCTGGTGCTGGCCGTCGACGACGGCTCGTCGCTGTTCGCCGCGGACGCGACCTTCCACCGTACGCCCGGTCTGGCGGACGCGGCCTGGACCTCGTTCCGGTCCCACAACCTGCCCGACCGCCACCTCCGGCACGCCAACCACGTCCTGCGCCTCGACCCGATCTCCAGCGGCTCGTCGGCCGTCGACCGCCAGGACGCGACGTTCCACGTCGGCCACTGAGCCGGCCGGCGCCGGCCGGGGTGGGCGGGAACCCCACCACGGCCGGACGCCGGTCCGGACCTGTTCAGCCGACCTGGCACGCGGTCCCGTCGAGCCGGAAGTCGGTCGGACTGGGGTTGCTGCCACTGTAGGTGGCCTGGAAGCCGAAACTGACCGTGCCGTTGGTCGGCAGGTTGGCGTTCCAGGCGGCGTTGCGGGCGGTCACCACCTGACCGGACTGGCTGATCTGGCTGTTCCATCCGTTGGTGATCTGCTGGTTGCCGGCGAAGGTCCAGGTCAGTGTCCAGCCGTTGCGCGACGCGCCGCGGTTGGTGATCCGTACGTCCGCAGTGAACCCGCTCCCCCACTGGTTGACCTGGTAGGAGACCTGGCAGCTACCGCTCGGCGGCGGGGTGGTCGGCGGGGCCGTGGTCGGCGGCGGTGGCGTGGTCGGGGGTGCGGTGGTGGGAGGGGCGGTGGTGGGTGGCGGGGTCACGGCGTCGAGGGGCGGGAAGCGCAGAATCCGGTCGTCGTCGGCGGCTGGCTGCCCCCGACCGTCCCGGTTGCTGGTGGTCACCCAGAGCCAGCCGTCCGGTCCGTACTCCACGGTACGTAGCCGCCCGTAACTGCCGAGCAGTTCAGCGCTCGGGGTGCCGACGCCGCCGGACCCGTCGAGCGGCACGTTCCACAGCCGGTTGCCGCGCAGCGTGGCGACGTACAGCCGGTTCCCGACGATCGCGGCGCCGCTCGGCGAGGCCTCGGCGGGGGTCCAGACCAGCAGCGGGTCGCGGAACCGGGGATCGTTGGCCCGACCTTCGACGATCGGCCAGCCGTAGTTGCCGCCGGCGACGATCAGGTTGATCTCGTCCCAGGCGTTCTGTCCGAACTCGGTGGCGTAGAGCCGGCCCTGTGCGTCCCAGGCCAGCCCTTGGACGTGCCGATGGCCGAGGCTGTAGACGAGCGACCCCGGGAAGGGGTTGTCGGCCGGAGCGCCGCCGTCCGGGCGCATCCGCAGGATCTTGCCGTTGCGGCTCTGCTGGTTCTGTGCGTGCGAGGTCTGCCCGGCGTCGCCGACGCCGGCGTAGAGCATGCCATCGGGGCCGAACGCGATCCGGCCGCCGTTGTGGATGGCCGCGCGGGCCAGCCCGGTGAGGATCGGCTGCCGGTTCTGCGGCGAGGTGAGCCGGAACCGGACGATCCGGTTGTCGGTCGCGGTGGTGTAGTAGACGTAGACGTAGTCGTCCTGCGCGAACGTCGGCGAGACCGCGAGCCCGAGCAGACCGCCCTCGCTGACCGGGGTCGCGTCGGGGATCGTGACCACCGGCTGCGGCTGCTGGCCGGGCCGCACCCGGACCACCTGGCCGGTACCGCGCTGGGCCACCAGTGCGCTGCCGTCGGGCAGGAAGTCCATCCCCCACGGCACCTGGAGTCCGGTCGCGGCTACCGCCGGGCGGGAAAAGTCGAAGTCGCCGAGGGCGTTCGCGCCGATCGGGCCGGCTGCTCGGTCACCGGCGGCCGGAGCGGCACCGGCCGCCGCGGTGACGCCGACACCTGTCGCGACGAGGCCGGCAGTGAGTACGGCCCCCAGCACGGTTCTGAGCTTCATGGGCACACACCTCTCAGATTGAGCGATGCATGTCAATGTATCAATTTAATCGCCCACGTCGCACGAACTGGTCACGCAGGACGGACTGATGGCCGGTGAGCTGCTGGCACCGGCCGCACCGCACCGGGTGGACCCCGATGGCACCGTTACCCAGGTGGCGGACGAGCCGTGGTTCCCCAACGGCAGCGTACTCACTGACGATGGCGTCCTGCTGGCGGTGGAGACGTTCGGCAACCGGGCTCGGCCGTCTACGCCTGTGCCCTCGGTGGCGCCGACCGCCGGACGCTGTTCGCCTGCGCCGCGCTTCCTGCGGTCACGGCGACCGCGCCGGCCGGCACTGCCCACGCCGACGAAGCCCGATCCCGCCCGGTGGTCACCACCAACCAGACCGGCACCCACGACGGCTACTCCTACGCCTACTGGTAGGACATGGGCGACAGCACCATGGCCCGGGACCGCAGGGCCAGTACGGCGCCCGGTGGACCGGCATCAACAACTGGTTCGGCGGCAAGGGCTGGGCTACCGGTACTACAGCATCCGTCAGCAGAAGCGCTTCAGTGGGACCATCGACACCGGCGACCACTTCGACGCGTGGGCCCGCGCCGGCATGCACCTCGGCACCACCATGGGCTCCATCACCGCACCTGACCAGTGCAAACACCTCGACCGGCGGGAGCACTCACACCGCCACCACGTGTCGACGACGCACTGACTGAGGCGGCGTTGCCAGCTGTCGGACTCACTTCTTGATAATCAAGCCGCGACTTCGAGTGTCGGCGACGCGACAGCTCGGATAACTTCTTGTCATGTCGACAAAAAGCTATGGTCGAGTGGTGCCCGATGACATATGGGAACCACCCCGGATCCTGCTCACCGTCGATCTCGTGATCCTCACCCTGCGCGATGGCCGTCTACACCTGCTTCTCGTGCGGCGTGGCGTCGAGCCGTTCGCTGGGCAGGCGGCGCTGCCTGGTGGATTCCTCGCCGATGAGCGCGAGGACATCCTCGGCGCCGCCCGCCGGGAGCTGCGCGAGGAGGCAGGGCTCACCGACATCCCGCACCTGGAGCAGCTCGGTACATACGGCGACCCCGACCGTGACCCTCGTGGACGCGTAGTCTCCGTCGCCCACCTCGCCGTCGTGCCGCGCCTTCCCGAACCCATCGCGGGAACCGACGCCGCAGCGGCCGAGTGGACTCCGGCCGACGACGTACTCGCGGCGCGGGTACCGCTTGCCTTCGACCACCTACGCATCGTCGTCGACGGGGTGGAGCGTGCCCGTTCCAAGTTGGAGCACACAGGGCTCGCGACCGCTTTCTGCCCCGAGGTCTTCACCCTCACGGAGCTGCAGCAGGTCTACGAGGCCGTCTGGGGCACGCCGCTCGACCCCCGCAACTTCTACCGCAAGGTCCAGGGCACGAAGGGCTTCGTGGTCCCCGCCGGTCCGCCGCGCGCCACGGGCACCGGTCGCCCGGCCCGCGTCTACCGCGCTGGTCCGTGCCAGAACCTCTACCCACCCATGATCCGCACGGATTCGGCCGTCACATCCGGAGGAGATGAGAGATGACCAGACCTGTGGTCGTGCTCACCGCACTGGACCTCGAGTACAACGCAGTCCGCGAACGTCTCACGAAAGTCGAACCGCACGTTCATCCGATGGGCACGCGATTCGAACGTGGAACTGTGGCCGGAGGCTCCTGTGAGATCATTCTCGGCCTTGTCGGCAAGGGGAACCATCCCTCCGCTGTCATCGCCGAGCGCGCCATGACCGAGTTCGATCCGGAAGCGGTCATCTTCGCCGGTGTGGCCGGGGCGCTCTGGCCCTCCGTCGGCCTCGGCGACGTCGTCGTGGCCACCCACGTGTACGCCTATCACGGTGGCACCAGCGAGAGCGACGCGTTCCGCACCCGACCTCGCGTGTGGGAGATCCCCCATGTCTGTGATCAGCTCGCCCGGCATCTTGAGCGGGAGCGGGGCTGGGCGCAGGGTCTCTCCGGAGGCGTGCCCCGGGTGCGGTTCGGGCCGATCGCCGCTGGAGAGGTCGTCCTCGATTCGGCGTCCTCGCCCGAGGCGACGCTTATCCGTGATCACTACAACGACGCGTTGGCGGTGGAGATGGAGTCCGCCGGGGTCGCCCAGGCCGCCCACCTGAACCGATCTCTGCCGGCCGTCGTCGTCCGCGGTATCAGCGACCGCGCCGACGGGACCAAGGTCCACACCGACGGCGAGAATTGGCAGCCGCGTGCCGCCGCCAACGCCGCGGCCTTCGCCCTCGCGCTCGCTCAGGAGCTCGGGTCGCAGTATGGCTCCTCCCCTCGCCGTCCTCGGAAAGAAGCAGGTGATGCGTCGATGTCCGGCTCTGTCAGAAACGTCGCCAAGGGCAACGCCCACGTCGGATTTCAGGCACATACCGTTCACCACGCGACCGTCTACGGCGCGCCGGGCGGCCCCGGCAGGGAGACATTCCACGACCAGCTCGCAGACTTGCGCGCCGCGCTCCGTAAGTGCCATGAGGCGGGTGACGTGGACACGGTCACGTACCGCGCTGCGGAGCAGGAGATGGATGCCGCCGCCGCAGAGGTTCCTCCGGCCGACGACGAGGCACGCAGTCGTGCGACCACCGCCCTGCGGAAGCTGCGCGGCCTGCTGCTGGACTGGACGGATCTCGCCACGCGGGTCGCGGGGCTCATAGCGGCTCTGCGGGCCCTGTCATGAGCGCCGGACCGCAGGAGAAAGCGTTCATCAACGTCGCGGACGGCGATGCCCGGGTCGGGTTCCAGGCCCAATGGGTCCACATCGAAGGCGGGTACCACGTCAGCGAGGACGACCCGCCTGAGCGGCAGTTCGAGGTCGGCCTCCACTACCTGGAGATTAGCGCGCCGTCCAAGGCGAGGGAGCTGATCATGAAAGCGGTCGCCCGGGGCTACACGAACTCCCGCGCCTATTTCTACCTGGCGCTCGCACTGCTGAGCGGCCGTACCGTGCAGAGCCTGACCGACCAGGAACTCGCACAGTTGGCACAGGTGCGCCGTTGGGCGACACAACGCTCCGAAGATCCCTGGGCTCGGGGCATCAATGTCGTCGGCTCGCTGCTGGACTCGCTGCCGCAGACCACGGCGGAGACTCCCGACCCGGCCGCGATCGGCTCGGTGGTCAAGGAGTTCGAGTCGCTCGACCCGTCCCTACAGGAGAGTATCCTCAACCATCTCGAGGTCTTCCTGGCCGGCCCGCACCAGGACTGGACCTGGCACAAGACGTTCGCGGCCGCGCGGCGGGACAGGACGGCCAACGACCGGACGCAGCGCGTCTGGAAGTTCTTCCAGCCCAAGCCGGTACCTCCTCGGCAGGTTCCGCCGCACCCACTCCGCACCAGCGCGGCGGACTTCCTACGCGCCATCGGCGGCTCGGCACTGCTCCTCGTCACTGGCCTATTGGTGATCAACTACCGGACAGCACCAATACCACTTTCCTTGGCGATCCCGCTTTCGCCCCGCTAGGTCTCTGTCCCATCGCCCCTCCTGGTGTCACCTGAGACCTGCGTGAGGTCTGCCGTACGTTCGCGAACTCTCGTAGGTGCGGAACCCGCTACAACGGCAGCAGGATCCGATAGACGGATTGACCGCCTCGACACCCGCCGCGACGTCGTCCCATACCAACCGATCGCGCTGATCAGCTGCGGCGCTTCCGTATCACGTCGCGATTCGCGAGCGGGACCGTCGGTCACCGCGCGCCGCCCGCGAGTAGCGAGACCCCGGCAAGGGTCAGGAACTCTGCCCTCGCGGACGGATCGTCAGTGAGCGTGCCGCGCCATCCCACACTGACGGTTGTCGCACCGTGCGCTCTGATGCCTCTGCGGGTCATGCAGATGTGCTCAGCGACGACGACAACCCCGGCGCCGCGTGCGCTCAACTCCTCGAACAGCCAGCCAACGATCTGTTGGGTAAGGCTCTCCTGGACCTGCGGACGTCGGGCGAACATCTCCACCAGTCGAGCGAGCTTCGACAGGCCGAGGATGCGGCCGTCAGGGAGGTAGCCAACGTGCGCGACCCCGGTGAACGGCAAGAAGTGGTGCTCGCACAGCGACACGAACGGCACCGCGCGTGCCAGGACCAGATCCCGATGCCCTGCGTCGTTCGCGAAGGTCGTCGGTGCGAACTGCGGGCCGGCGAGCAGCTCCTGGTAGGCGGCCACCATACGGGCCGCGCTGCGCGACCGGGAGTCGGTGTCCAAGGTGACACCCAGCTCCGTCAGGAACTGCTCGGCGGCACGTTCCGCGGCCTCCACGTCGAAAGAGCCGGAGGGCATCGGATCACGCCCCCGACTCGCGGGCCACGTCGCGACCCGTCTGCGCCTGCGCGAGGAGCACATTCAGTACGTCGCGCATCGCCGCGCCCTGGGCGAGGCGCACGTAGTGCGAGCGCCGCTCCTCGTAGCTGCCCAGCTCCACTCGGATGAAGTCGGTCTTCGGCGGGTCGTCGACGAACCGGACGAGCTGGACAGCCACCTCGGTCGGGTACCGCCCCGGCTGGGGGTTGCAGGAATGCCGGTGGCCCCAGTGCGCGGGCGGCGACGACTCGGGGTGGAACTCGCTGGGGCCGCTGGCGGTGCACTCGCTGAGATCACACCAGTCCGGGTGGTCCAGGTCGGTTGCGGTTTACAGCTGACTGTCCATATGTAACCTTTCGAGGTACAACCTTGCTGGTCACGCCGGGGCGGCTGACCTGGCGGTGAGGGATCGGACGTCGCGCAGCCGGATCGGACGGGACGAGGTGCCGTCGAGGTCGGCGTCGGGCTCGGTACGGGCCATGACGTTGTGCGGGAGCAGCGAGTCGACGCTGGTACCACCGCCGGGACGCTGGTAGGTCACCAGCACCGCAAGGTTCGACCTGGCTTCCACGACGCCGGGTCGCCACTGGCCGGTGTGTGGGGGCCATACCCAGACGCGGTCGGACGGGCGATAGGTGGCCGCGTCTGCGATGTCATCGGGGCGGCGCTGGTGCGGGTCGGTGGCAGGGGTGGGTGGTGGCATCACGCCTCCTTCCTTGAGTTGCTATGTAATAGGTGTTGAGCCGGGTCCCGGCCTGGGCGGCGAGGTGCAGGGGTGCCGAAGCTTTGCGAGCCGTCGTCGGCCGCGCACGTCGGTCCGTTGCGCGTCCGTTTGATCAGGACCAGGGTCTTCGGGTAGGGGTCTGGCCGCCGGCACGGTGCAGATCGGGTGGGCGCACCCGATCCCCGCACTCCACGCACCATCCGCTGACTTCCTTGCCGAAGCAGAACCCGACGAAGACGCCGGCGAACAGGCATATCGCGGCTACCAGCACGAGAATCACGCTCTTGCTCCAATCGATATCCTGGCCAGCGCCAGAACAGGCGGCGGAGAACTTGCGACCACCTCATTACACTTTGGGTGTGTCCAAAAATCAACACCTCAGGGAGATCAGCTTTCCATTAATCGAGCCGACGTGAGATCATCGGTAATTGTCCAGCCCATTTAGGCGGGGCCAATGTATGTAATGACAGATCGGTTGTATCATTTGGGCGAGACACACGCCCAAAACGAGCGGGAGGTGGTCGACAGGTGTCGGATATGGTGGGTTCTGCACTGTTGCGTCGGTACGTCGGCCGGCGACTCGAAGCACTGCGACGACGCGCCGGCCTGACCCAGGAGCAGGCGGCCGACGCACTCCAGAAGGGACGCGCGACGATCGCCCGCATGGAGGACGGGCACGAGGCCGTACGCTTCCGGGACATCGACGTCAAGGCCATGCTGGAGCTCTACGGCGCGGAGGCTGAGGACGGGAGGATCCTCCTCGCGCTCACCGCCGAGACCCGCAACGGGCGGCGGAAGTCCTGGTGGCACGACCGCACCGAGACCGAGCTGCCGGCGTTCTTCGCGCTCTACGTCTCGTTGGAGGACTCTGCCGAGACGATCCGGAAGTACGAGGTCGAGCTGATCCCGGGTCTGCTCCAGACCCGGCGGTACGCCGAGGAAGTCCACGGGGTACCGACCGACTACATCGATGACGACGAGAAACGGCGACGCGTCGAGGTCCGGATGGAGCGGCAGTCGCTACTGACCCGTCCTCGCGCACCGCACCTCAGCGTCATCCTCAATGAGGCCGTGCTGCACCGGCACGTGGGCGGGCGCGAGGTGATGATCGAGCAGTTCGAGCACCTGCTCGACCTGACCCGGCGAGGCAACATCAGCATCCGGGTGCTGCCGTTCACCGCCGGAGTCCACGGCGGCATGGCAGCGTCCACCCCATTCGCGCTGCTGACCTTCCCGGCGGACCCGCAGAGCGGTGAGCCGCTGGAGCCGCCACTCGCCTACGTCGACACCTTGACCGGAGCGCTCTACCTGAACAAGCCCGGCGAGTCCGGCACCTACCAGCTCGTCTGGGAAGACATCGACCGCCGCTCACTCAACGAGGACGAGTCGAGAAGCATGATCACTTCTGCATTGGAGGCACTCCGTGAAGCCTGACCAGACCGGTGCCCAGTGGCGCAAGTCCAGCCGCAGCGGCAACGGCAACGACTGCGTGGAGGTGGCCACCAACCTCCTCCCGACCACCGGGCGGATCCTCGTCCGCGACAGCAAAGACCCTGCCGGCCCCGCCCTGAGCATCAACCCCGAGGACTGGCAGTCCTTCGTACGCGAAGCGAGCCGCGAACGCTTCACCGCCTAACAGCCAGTACGCCGTAGCCACCACAGCCGTCTCGGTTGATCCTGTCAGCATGGGCGGCCATCAGCATTCACCGCATCGATCCCAGTAGCCGGCACGCCACCGTGCCGGCTACTGCTACTGGTGGGTGGGAGGTTACCCCCGGGACACGGCCGCTACGACATCCGCCGCCTGCAGGCGGTCTCCTGCACCGGCGAGTCGATGATCCCCGCCGACGGGTCCGGGTCACGCCTGGCCCGAACCCGGACCTCCTCGCGGAGCCGGTCGACGATCCACTCGGTCACCCGCCGCTGTTCCCACTTGCGGTACTGGCCGTACACCGTCTCCCACGGCGGGAAGTCCGCCGGCAGCTGCCGCCACGAGCAGCCGGTCTTTACCACGTACAGGATCGCGTCGACGATGTCCCGACGCGGATGCTTCAGCGGACGACCGGGCTCCTTGATCAGCGGGAGCATCGGCTCGATGATCTCCCACTAGGCATCGGTCAGGTCCGAGGGGTAGGTAGGGTACGCGCCGCACCGTGTACATCGACCCAACCCCACCCCGCCGACGGACACGCCTATCACAAACGCTCACTCAGAGGACGTCTCATCCTGATTCACGTTTGCCGTTTTGAAGCTCTTGACCGCATATGGGCAGGCCAGGCGGGCAACACATGAGGGTGTCAGCCCCTGTGGTTGCGACGGCCGTCAGCGACTTGTGGACAAACCTAGCCAGACACTCATAGCGTAGTAAAACCGCTCAAGCTGTGCTTTCGCGAATGCCCTCGATCAGGACCAAGTCGTCATGAAATCGGCAGTTGCATCGACCGTCTTAACTTAATTTCCCAGGCCAATCGGGCGCAACGTGAACAAAGACGTCCAGTCACTGGACGTTTGGCGGGGTCGAGGCGCCGCCAGCGGGATCGATGCTGGTTGCGGTCGGCTCGGATGAGGTCGGTGAGGTGGTTGAGGGTGCGGCTGGACAGCGGGATCGTGGAGGGGTAAGACAGCACGGGCGAGGCTCCCGGTCGGGGCATCGGATCTTGGTCGACTGCTGTCTTACCTGGAGCCTCGCCTTCAACGCTCTCCGGGCTTGCTGCGCCCGCCCTGACCTGCAAGATCAGCTTAAGGGTCACTGACCACGGCAGACCAAGTCTGGCACCCCCAAACTAATTCACGTGCTCACGACGCCCTATCAAGCGCCACCCGGATTGAGGCTCCAAGATCGTTGAGTCCCGAATCCGAAGACACGACAACCATCTGATCAAGATCGAATCTAAGCCCTCGCCGCGGCCCCAAGTTCTGCATCGGGGTCAACTCGACAAAACTGCCCGGGAATTCCCGCCTTGCATTAACCGAAACGAGGCCTTTCAGGTAAGCCGCATACGAATCGACCCCAACCGAATTGAAGATTTGCCGCATTCGGCCCTTGACATCCTCGGCGAATTCTTGGCCTACGCCATCCTGCGTCTTGGCGAACGCCTCAAGGACTGCCTCAGCAAGCCCTTCATCCGAAATCGAATTATCCAGGGTCCTGAACCAGCCGTTGACCACCCAAATGCCGGTATCCACACGGGAGTGACTCGCCACGACTGTTACATATTGCAATCTGTCTATCGACCCGTAGCCAATCATCGAACGATCACAAACTCCACATCAATATTACGATTCTGCCCATACCTTATGGCGTCCACCATAGCCGCATATTGTACCTCGGTCACTGTGCCAGAGGGAATACCGACAGCTAGAGTTCTCGTTTTAATGTCCCGTGGATCGATGGTAACACCTGCATGCGTTCCACCACGATACTTCTCAAGAGCGCGAACATAACGACGCAGTTCTCCCTGGAGAGCCCCAGGCTTCTTGAAACCGTACTCCGTATCAATACTCTTCACACTTAAAGCATCACCAGAATGAAAGGAGAAATCATCAATTCTGGGGTGATTATTGGCGACAGATCCAGGACGTCCTCGATCGGCAAGAATGATCCGCTCAACTTCGAACCCCCTCTGCTTCCACGGCAGATCCCAAACTCCGCGTCCAACGTGCCCCAATCTACCTATCCGCTTGGCGGTAAGCAATCCGAATCCAATGATGCCGCTGGCAATCTTTCCGCCACCAGCATCCATGCCCACAAAAATACAGGCAATCACACTGCCGCCCAGACAATCAGGAACGTCCACAAAAGGAACGAAAGACATTGCAAGATCTACTTCTACCGGGCGACACTGATCGGCGGCGATGCAATCGACTGGTATTGGGGGCGGGAGCGGGGCGGGAGCGGGAGTCTCTAGCGTCGGACCACCACTGTTACTGGCCCTTCCGGAGTTGTTGTTGCGTGGCGCCAACGGCGTTCCTGGCGTTAGGGCTCGGTCGCCCCGTTTTCTGCCTGGCCGGGTTTTTTGGCCTTCTCCGTCCAGGCCGCCGTTGCCTTCGAGGAAGGCGAGGCCGGTGGGGTCGGTGTAGGTGGTGGGGTTGTTGTTGGCGTAGGCGTAGCCGTGCATCTGCTGGGGGTCGGCCGGGTCCATGA
>NZ_JBHMIN010000045.1:0-54075 GCF_048060215.1 Micromonospora sp. LOL_021
GCTTCACCGGATTCGCCCGTGTCGCACCAATCAAACCTTTTGCGTTGCTGAGATCAGCTCACTCTGCATCCTGCTCGGCGACGACGGATTGGCCCATGTCTGATCCAGACAAGGCATGCACGCGCGCCGCTCAGCGCAGCAACGGACCGGGCCGGCCGAGCGCTTCCGCCGTCGCGGCCGCCCACGTCTGCGGATCGCAGTTCGGCAATATCTGTCGGATGCCGCCGGCCGGGTCCTCGACGTCGCCGAACCTGCGCGGAATCACATGGATGTGCAGGTGGTCGATGCTGCGCCCGGCCGCGCGACCTTCGTTGACCCCGATCGTGTACCCATCCGGCCGCAGCCGCGCGGCCAGATCGTCGCGCACTACCAAGATCAGTTCGTACGCGTCCCGCACCTCCTGCGGGGTCAGGTCGAAGAACGACTCCACATGGCGCTTCGGCACGATCTCGGTGTGCCCCTTCACCGCCGGGAAGTTGTCCAGCCGGGCGAAGCAGGTCGAGTTCTCGTGCGAGATGCGGTTGACCTGCTCATCATCACGCCGGCAGAACAGGCAGTCCGCCGACAAGTCTTCATGAAGATCCATCTTGCAGCCTTCCGTTGGCCCTACACGCCAACGCCGGCCTGCTGCCGACGCCTCAATGAAGGGCAGCTCCAGGAGGAGCTGCGACTGCTGAACGCAGCCTACGTGTGCCCTCCTGGCCACGGCCTGCGACACCCGACCTGCCGCAGCACACGGCAGCCGTCTGACTCGTCCATCCCATCACGACCTCCGCCAAATTCACCATTGTCGCGGCCCACGTTTCCCTCCCGGATAAGGCAAAATCGATCGCGTACGCCGGGGTCGATCTCCACTGTGATGTGACGATCCGGCGGTCCGGCCCAGCCAGGTGTTTCATTTTGAAACATTGGCGCGGATGGTGAGTGTGTCGGATGAGAGGAAGGTGAAGCGATGCCGGTGACCGGACCGACTGTGGTGCGCCGCCAGCTGGGGCGGCGGCTGCGCCGACTACGCGAGGAGGCTTCCCGCACCGAGCAGGAGGTGGAGCGGGCGAAAGTCTGTTCGCGTACGACGTTGTGGCGCATCGAGAACGGCAAGTTCCCGGTCAAGATGAACACCGTACGCGGCCTCTGCTGGTTCTACGGAGCAGACCCGGAGACGACGGACGCGCTGACCCGGCTCGCCGCCGCGTGCGACGAGCAGGGCTGGTGGGAGTCGCACGGCGACGCCGTACCGGACTGGTTCCGCTTGTACATCGGCCTCGAAGCCGCCGCCACCGAGATCCAGCTTTATGATCCAGAGTTGATCCACGGTCTGTTGCAGACGCCGGACTACATGCGGGCGGTGTTCCGGGCCGCCGACCCGAGGGTGCCCGAGCAGCAGATCGAGCGGCTGGTGTCGCTGCGGCTGGATCGGCAAATCTCCTATTACGACCGGGCCGAGCCGGCCCGGATCGTCGCGATCCTCGGAGAGGGTGCAATGACTCGCGAGGTCGGCGGCCCGGCGGTGATGGCCGAGCAACGCGCCCACCTGGCCAGCGTGGGTCGACGGGTACGGGTGGAAGTGCGCGTCCTGCCCGGGGCCGCTGGTGCCCACGCCGCGTTCGCAGGCGCTTTCACTGTGCTGGACTTCGCCGACCCCGACGACCCGGACGTGGTCTACGTCGAGTCCCATATGGGCGCTCGCTACATGGAGCGTCCGGAGGAGTTGGCGGAGTACCGTCGAGTTTTCCGGCTGATCCGCGACCAGTCGATCCCGATCGAGGAGTACCTACGATGAAGCCCGACACCCTCTGGTTCACCTCCAGCCGCAGCGCCGGCAACGGCGGTCAGTGCGTCGAGGCCCGCCGGCACGCCGGCCGCGCTGAAGTACGCGACAGCAAGGACCGCACCGGCCCCACCCTGACCTTCAGCACCGCCCAGTGGGGCACCTTCACCACCGCCCTGCAAACCGGCGCTCTCCCCCACTGACAGAGATGATGGAGAAGAGTACCTCCCGCCGAGGTCTGACCCAACCACTGACTGACCTCGGGTCCTCATCGGGATCTGTCGACCTCGGTCGGGAGGTGCTCGCGCACGCACCGGACGTGGCGTTGTGACCTCATAGGAGCCTGGCCAGAGGCCCCATCTCTGTCTTGTCCGCGTCGCCCAGCTGGTGCGCGCCGCCCTGCCCCAGTCACGAACGACAGGACGACGATGCCCTCCATTACACCTGACCACGCCGCGATCTTCGACGTCGCCGGCGGGGTGGACACCCATCAGGACACCCACACCGCGGCCGTGATCGACCTGGTCGGACGGGTGCTGGGTACCCAGCAGTTCCCCGCCACGGCCACCGGCTACGCCGCCCTGCTGGCCTGGATGCGCGGGTTCGGACAGCTGCTGCGAGTCGGAATCGAGGGCACCGGCGCCTACGGCGCGGGCCTGACCCACCTGTTGCGCGAGGAAGGCGTCGACGTCATCGAGGTCGACCGCCCCAACCGCAAGACCCGCCGGTTTCAGGGCAAGTCCGACCCGATCGACGCCATCCAGGCCGCCAAGACGGCCCTGGCCGGTGAACGGACCGGCACCCCCAAGCACCGCGACGGCCGCGTCGAGGCACTGCGTAACCTACGCGTGGCCCGTCGCAGCGCCGTCGACCAGCGCGCCGACGTCCAGCGCCAGATCAAGGCCCTGATCGTCACCGCCCCCGACCAGCTGCGGGCCAGCCTGCGCGGCCTGGCCGTCAAGGAGCTGATCGCCGCCTGCGCCAACCTGCGACCCGACCGGGCCGACGTCGCCAGCCCAGCTACCGCCACCAGCCTCGCCCTGCAATCCCTCGCGCGCCGCCACCAGCAACTGTCGGTCGAGATCGCCGATCTCGACGAACTGCTGGAGCCGCTGGTCGCCGCGATCAACCCCGCCCTGGTCGCCGCCAACGGTGTGGGCACCGAGGTCGCCGGGCAACTGCTGGTCACCACGGGCGAGAACCACGACCGGCTGGCCTCCGAAGCGGCGATCGCCATGCTCTGCGGCGTCGCCCCGATCCCCGCCTCATCAGGCAAGACCACCCGCCACCGTCTCAACCGCGGCGGCGACCGGCACGCCAACGCCGCCCTCTGGCGGGTCGTGCTCTGCCGGCTGCGCTGGGACCCCCGCACCCGCACCCGCGCCTACGCCGACCGGCGTACCAAGGACGGCCTGTCCAAGAAAGAGATCATCCGGTGTCTCAAGCGCTACGTCGCCCGTGAGCTCTACCAGATCATCACATCAAATGATCTTGAACTGGCCGCTTGACATCGATAGGAGCATCCCAACCCCGACACCCGCGACGGTGGGGGTCACCTCGGGTACCCCGAGGTGACCCCCCGCCTGTCTGCACTTCAACGACGGACAGCTACCGCAAGCTGCGACCGCGAAGACGGCCGAGCCCGCCACGTCGGACACCAAATTCTCAATGAAGGTCAGCTCCCGAAAGAGCTGCAACACGGCTATCCCGATATGACCCGTGCGCCACGTCTCGCCTGAATGAAGGGCAGCTCCCGAAAGAGCTACGACCGAGTACGACGCGGTGGTAATGGCCAACTGGCTAGCGCCTCAATGAAGGGCAGCTCCCGAGAGAGCTGCGACACGCCGCCCGCCTCCGCGAACAGCTGTGGCAGCCAGCGTCGCCTCAATGAAGGGCAGCTCCCGAGAGAGCTGCGACCGCGAGCAACGTCTTTGGCCAGCTTGTCTCTGGTCGCATATTCGCCTCAATGAAGGGCAGCTCCCGAGAGAGCTGCGACCAGCGGAGGGTGAGCGGCGGCAGGTGCTGACGCCGGCGCCTCAATGAAGGGCAGCTCCCGAGAGAGCTGCGACTTGCTTTTGAGCAAGGTGAGTTGTCGGAAGAGCAAGCCTCAATGAAGGGCAGCTCCCGAGAGAGCTGCGACCTGAAAGCCCGCAACCGGTCCCCGCAGACCATCGCGTCGCCTCAATGAAGGGCAGCTCCCGAGAGAGCTGCGACCAGCAGGTCACCCCGCCCCCAGACATGCAGCCCAGCCTCAATGAAGGGCAGCTCCCGAGAGAGCTGCGACTACCGGCGCGGCAACCGGATCATATTCGGAGACGAGCTGCCTCAATGAAGGGCAGCTCCCGAGAGAGCTGCGACGGGGCACTGGCGGTGGATGCACGAGGCCGCGCTGAACGGGCCTCAATGAAGGGCAGCTCCCGAGAGAGCTGCGACTCTTCCATTTCACTCATGCGCCACTTCCCGCGCTCCCGCCTCAATGAAGGGCAGCTCCCGAGAGAGCTGCGACCCGGACACCGACTACCGCCGGATGTACTTGAGCGCGCCTCAATGAAGGGCAGCTCCCGAGAGAGCTGCGACCACCGCGCTGATACCGCGCCCTCCGGCTGCGGCGTGCCTCAATGAAGGGCAGCTCCCGAGAGAGCTGCGACGTGCCGTCGGTTTCCGCTGACCAGTAGCCGACCGCGCCTCAATGAAGGGCAGCTCCCGAGAGAGCTGCGACCCGAACCACCATGACCCGCACGCGGCGGCCTACCGCCTCAATGAAGGGCAGCTCCCGAGAGAGCTGCGACAGGGTCCAAATCTTACCCCTCCTGACCTGCGGCGGAACCACCGGCCCGCGAGAGGTCCGCCGACAGAGGGCTCCAGGACCACCCGAGAGGCACGATAGTCCACTATCGAACGGTCTATGAGCAGGGAAAACAGCTCCGCGAGAGGTCCGCGCTCACGGCCGTCACGACGGACCCCTCGCGGAGGGCAGCGGTAGGGCGGACGACGGGACTACAAGATCGCCGGACCATGGCCGGTGATCGGGCGGCCCTGGCCGATCACGTCGAGGGATCGGCTGGCGCGCTCTCGCAGCGTACCCAGGTCGCAGAACAGGATGGAATCCGTACCCTGGTTGATCATGTCGGTGAGCGCGGCCCGCAGCCGCAGGATCTTCGCCGGACGGGCATCCACGACGAACACGCTGTACTGGACGCGATCGCCGTACGATTCGAGCTTCTTCGCCACCCGCGTGCGGCGGACGTCGTCGGAGACGTCGTACGCGATCAAGTAGCGCCGTACGTCGTCCAGGCTCATCGGATCTTGATCCCCTCGTAGCGGGGCTGCGTCCCGTCGATCACGCCGAGCACCAGACGCGCCTGGATCTCCATCGCGCGCCGCCAGCTCACCTCGTAGCCGAAGATCGGATGCCGGAAGGTACTGGTGACTCGGCGTTCGTAGCCGGCGATGAGCGCCTTGCGGCCACGGTCGCTGATCCGGGTGGTGCCGAGCACGGTGGTGAAGTCGCGGGCGCGGATCTCGCCGTTGTTGAACGCGGTGATGACGACCGAGTCGGCGACCACCGCCCGGAACTCCTCGACCAGATCGAGGGCGAGCGCTGGCTTGTTGCGGCCGGAGCTGTGCAGGAACCCGGCGTGCGGGTCGAGCCCGCAGGCGACGACGGCCCGTAGCGCGTCGGCGGTCAACAGCCCGTAGCAGAGGTTCAACGCGGCGTTGATCGGGTCGCGGGCCGGGCGTCGGGTCCGTACGGAGAAGGTCAGCCCTTCGATGTCGACGACCTTCGGTCGGAACATGGTCAGGAACTGGGCGAAGTAACCGGCGGCGGCCTCGCCTTCGATGCCGAACAGGTCCGTCAACGACGGTGCGTCGAGGGCTTGCCGTTGCAGCTCACGCAGCCGGGTCACCGTGTCCGGGGTGTCGCCGAGCCGGCGCAGCAGGGTCGCCTGGTTGGCGATCTTCGCGGTGACGAACTGTCGGGCCAGGTCGATGCGCCCGTTGTGGGATGCGACGTGCTGCAACAGTCGCGGACCGCCGTTGGGTCCCTGTGCCGGCCTGGCCCAGCCGGTGACCCGGCCGGTGCTGGTGCACCACACCACCGACAGGCTGCGCCACAGCACCTCCCGGATCAGGCCACTGGACAGGTCGACGTTGCCGTGCACCACCAGGCCCTGCACGCGTTCGATCGGAAACGACCCAAGCTTTTCACCGCTCTTGCTGACCTCGATCCGGCCACGCTCGACGTAGGCCCGCGACCCCGGCGTGGTCAGGTGCAGCACCTGGGTGTCCGGGTCGGCGACGACGATCCGGCGGGTCACCGGCGCGAGCGGTCGTTCGTCGGGCAGGCAGACGCTGATGTGTGAGCAGCGGGAGCAGCGCCGGTCGTTCTCCAGCGGTGGCGGGGCCTGCTCGGCGTCGAGCGTACGCACGGTTGCCGCCACCATCTCCCGGGCGGCCGCGACATCCGCTGGCGACAGGGTGATGTCGACCCGTACCCGGTGGTTGGTGAAGTAGACCGCCTGCCCGGCGACCGGGTAGCCCATGTCGGCCAGCGCCCGAGCCTGGAGGGCGACCTGGATCCGCATCGGTTCGGTGACTTCCGGCCGGCGGCGCACCGGGGTGGCCTTGTGTTCGACGACGGTCATCGCCGCGTCGTCGTCGAGTTCGACGGTGTCGCAGCGCCCGTACACGCCGAGGTCGTGGCTGACCACGTCGACGGCCCGGTAGCGCCGGGACCGCGACTCGGTCGGGTCGTCGGCCGGGGTGTGGGCCTGGACGCCGACCTGCACCTGCTGGGTGTCGGTCGACTCGCCGGCTGCTTCCAGCCAGGCCCGGCGTGGGCAGAAGGCCTGGTGCGCCACCAGGCTGATCGGAAGCAGTTCCGGCGTCGTCATCGTCATCGTCTCGCGACGAGTGGCTTGTCGGTCTTGAGCAGCTCGCCGCGCATGGCACGGCGTTCGGGGGCGCTGTCGCTGCCGAACCGCTGCACCGGGAAGCGGATGACGGCGGTGACGCCCCGGGCTACCAACCATTGTCGGGCGGGCTCACCGTCGACCGGTTCGCTGTCCGACGGCTTCCCGAGTGCTTTGGGCACCAGTCCGGCGGCCGCGAACCGGGCCAGCTGCCCGCTGGCGAGGATCGTCCGGTGCCGGGCCGTGCGCCACCGCCCGGTCCACACGGGTACGCAGTACCAGCCGCCGGTGGCCCGGCCGAGGTGGCCGGTGGTGGTGGCGGTGGCGTTGACCCGCTGGGCGATCGGGAACTGCGAGATGCCCCAGAGCGCGCACCAGGCGAGTGCGTTGTCAGTCGGGCCGGGGGCGGCGAAGCCGGTCGGCGTACGGCTGTCGGGTTTGTCCTTGGCGATCTCGTCGCGGGCCCGGCGGCCGACCAGTCCGTCGGCGACCTCTTCGGCGGTACGGGCGGCGACGGCCGCCGCGAGGGGCCGCAGCCGGTTGCCGACGAACTCGGACCCCTGGTTGCGGGGCTGCATCTCCAGCCGACTCGCGCCGTCGTCCTGGAGTCGGTCGCCTTTGCCGTTGCGGCTCCAGTAGGCCGGTTCGCCGAGTGCGGCGATCAGCCGCAGGTCGAGCAGCGCCCGCGCCTGCGTGAGCTGGTCGAGCACAGCGTGCCGCCGGTCCTGCAGTGATCGCCAGCCGTCGCCGGTGGTGATGACGCTGATCCGAGGGCTCATCAGCGCCCGATGCTCGCCGTCGCGCAGCTGCCGGCTGGGCCAGGCGTCCGGGTCGTCGTGGCGGGCGGCGTGCCGGCGGACGATCTCGCCGATCGTCTCCGGGGTGGCCTGTGGGGCGCTGAGCACCGGGCGGCGGTTCATGCCGGGTGTCCAGGAGAGTCGGACATCGTCGAGCCCGGCTTCTTCGACGATGGCGGCGAGCCCGTAGAGCGTCATGTGCGACAGCATCGTGTACGGGTCGGCGTGCGGTAGCACGAAGTCGGTCATGAGCCCTCCGCGGAAACCTGCCCGTCGGCGGCGCGGAGCAGCGCTTCCAGGTAGGCGCAGCCCCACACCCCCCACCGGCGATGGGTGCGTTCGATCAGTTCGTCCCACCGGCCTTCGTCGAACAGGTCGACGGCGGTGTCGTCGACAGCGCCGACGAGCTGCCCAGCGGTGTGCGGGAAGCCGTGCCGGCCGTGCCCGTGGCTGGTGCCGACCAGCCGGACGATCAGCTCCCGATGGTCATCGTCCTGGACGGTGGAGTCCTGGGTGGACAGCGTCGACCAGGCCAGGCGTGCCGACAGCTGCTCGTGGCGCCACCCGGTCGGCAGCCCGGACTTCTGCCGCAGCCGCCGGATCGTCCGCGCGTCCCGTACTCCACTCTTGGCCAGTGGATCGGGCGGTGGATCCCCGTCGCACAGCGACTGCTGGAACCGTTTGTCGGTCTTGCCGTCATCATGGTGCAGGCCGGCGAGGCGCAGCACCTGCACCAGCTCGACGGGAAGGCCGAGCCGGACGGCGACCGTTTCGGCGCGGCCGGCCACCGCGTCGGCGTGCTGGCGAAGCGGCACCCGGCGGCGGCGCGGAGTCCAGGTCTGGCGCAACTCGTCGTCGACGGTCGCCTTCCGCAGGTCGACGACGATCAGCCGGGCGAGTTGCGGCTTGCCGTCGTCGGATTCCTGCCAGTGCGGGATCACCTCGGCTCCGGCCCGATCCTCGGTCGGCCGGTCGAGCAGGGCGGCCGCCGCGACCACCATCGGACGCGGCGTCAGCTCGTCGCGGTGCACCCGGAGCAGCTGGGCGACCTCCGCCGGATCCGGTCCGGCGACACCCGGGGCCTCCTGGTCGTGCTGGTCGACGATGGTGGCGGCGACGGCGTCGAGGAACCGGCAGTGCGCGGCGGTGTCTCGTTCGATCCGGAGCACCACCTCGCCGGGTTTCGGGTCGGCGATGCCGTCGAGCACGTCGTCGACCTGTTCGGTGCCGTCGGGGTCGACGACTTTGGAGGTGAACAGCGGGGTGGTGTCGTCGAGGACGAGCATGTCACCGGGGCGGATCCGGTCGTCGGTGGTCAGCGGGCGCGGCGGTGACTCACCCGGCCGGACCAGTATCGGCGTGGGCGGCGGGTCCAGGCGTGCCTTGACAGCTGCCGTCGCAAGGTCGTCGAGCCGCTTACGGATCTCCGTCGACTTCCGGATCGACACCGGGAAGACCTCGTGCGGGCGGGGCGGCAGGGCTTCGATCAGCCGTACGGCGTCGGCGGTGTCGGCTGGCAGCGCCCGCCGCACGACGATGCCGAACTCGTGGTCGGCTGCGTCAAGGTCGTCGGAGAGCCACAGGTCGAGGTCGTCCTGCGCGGCGGCGAGGTCGTCGCTGGTCCGGGCCAGCTGCCAGGCCTGGGCCAGCTCCAGCCGTTGCAGCAGGTCGCGCCGCAGCGCCGGGGCCGGCGGCCGGGGGTCGCGCAGCGCCCACGGGGCCAGGCCGGCTGGATCGACGGCCCGACCGGCCAGCCAGGTGAGGGCCGCCGCAAGGTCGTCCCGGCGGTACGGCCCGGACTGGGCCGCGTCGGGCAGCTCGTCGGCCGGCACCAGCACGCTGACCTGCGTAGCTGAACGGAGGCCGAGCCGGTTGACCCGGCCCGCCCGCTGGGCGAGCGCCCCACCGGGTGCCAGCTCCGTCACCACCGCAGATAGATCTAAATCGACCCCGACTTCGAGGCTCTGCGTACTGACCAGGACATCGACCGTCGGATCGCCGCCGAGGCTCAGCAGCGTCGACGCCGGCGGCCGCAACCGGTCCACGTCGTACGGCCGCAGCCGCCCACAGATCAACTCGACGTTGAGGTCACGCGCGCGCAGCTCCCCGGCGACGGCGGCGGCCACCGCGACACTGTTGACGAAACAGCCGACCGTCGCGCGGTGCGCCTCATGCAGCCGTACGGCCTCGTCGGCGAGCGCCGCGACGCCCGCCTTGAAGGCCGGGCCGCTGCGCGGGATCGGCCAGGTCGGGACCGGCAGCAGGGCGACCGGTTTCGGTGCGGTCAGCCGCTGCCGCAGCGGCGCGTCCACGGCCAGGTCGTCGGGTTCGACGCCGACGGCCACCCCGGCGTCGGCGTGCGGTGTGGCGGTGGTCTCGACGACCTGCAGCACCGGTACGCCGAGCGGCTCGTCGGCGACGACGGCCAGCTCGGCGACCCGCCGGGCCGTCGTCACCAGCTGCCGGGACAGGTGCGCCTCGTCGACGACGGCAACGGTGTCGTAGGCGAGCAGCCCGGCTTCGCGCGGCCGGGCCTGTACCCGCGACCCGTAGCCGGCGAGCAGCAGCCGCGACCCCCACATGTCCGGGGTGGCGCAGAGCACCGCCGCGCCGGTCGGCTCGTCCAGCCAGGACCGCGACGGTGGCGCACCGCCGCGCAGCAACGCCACCGACAGCGGACTCGCGGTCGGATCGACCTGCCCGGTCCGCAGCGAGTCAAGCGCGGCGGCGACCCGGGCCAGCACGGTCCGGCTGTCGCCACGGGCGGCCGCCAGCAGCCCGGCGATCGCCGTCGCGTGTGCGTGCTGGTCGTCGACGAGTGCCCGGCGGTCGACGACGAGGGCGAGCCGGCGCGGTACCCGTACGGGGTGGCCGGCGGCCATCAGCGCCACCGCGAACACGTGCACGTCGATGACGCTGGTCTTGCCCGCCCCGGTCGGTGCTACCAACTGGTCCGGCCAGCGGCCGGTACGTAGGAGGTGGTCGAGGAGCCGCTCCTGCCAGCGGAACGGCTGCTGCCCGCCTCGGACGGCGGCGAAGAAGGCGCCGAAGTCGGCGCGGTCGACGCTCACCGGGCCAGCCGGCGGGCGATGGCTTCCGGCAGGTCCCGGGGCACGAGCAGGCCGCCGCCGAGGTGCCGGCTCTGCCCGATCGCGGCGATCGTCCGAGGGCCGGTCAGGTCGCCGAGGTGCAGCACTGCCCGGTACGGCTGGATGATCGTGTCACTGTGGACCTTGTGGACGTACCGGCTGACGTCGCCGTCCATCACCCGTACCGCTGATTCGACCCGGACCCCGCGCGCGGACGCCGCCCGCGCCAACGCCTGGTAGCGGGCCTCGCCCCGCTCCGGCACCTTCTCGAACTCGTCGCGCCACACCAAAGCGACCGACAACGCCGCTGCGTCGGCGAGGGACCACTCGCGGACGCGGACGCGCGGAGGCCGGCTGTCGGGTACGGCGACCGGGTCGGTCTGCCACCACCGCTGGGTGCCGGCGGCCGGCTCCGGCCAGAACTCGTCGGCCGCGACCTCGACCGGCGGCTTGACGGCGAACGGGCCGGTGCCGACCTTGACGAGCCGCAGGTGGTGCGCGGCCATCCGGATCAGGGTCAGATCGATGTCGTCGGCGTCGCGGGGCAGCAGCAACGCCAGCGCGCTGCCGCCGACGTGCGGCGCGTCCGGGCCGACGAACTGGATCGCGCACCGGTTCGCCGGCCGCTGCAGCGCGTCGTCGGGGTACACGCCGGTGAGGATCGCGGGCGCGCCGTCGCCGACGAGCGAGATCAACGCCCGGTGTACGGCGACCGCGTACCGCACCCGCAGCTGCGGCGGGACCGGCCGTTCGATGCCGAACAGCAGCACCGACGTCCACGGCGCCTCCGGTGGCGGCGGCTCCGGCCGGGTGTACCGGCCGAGTTCGACGCCGGCGGTCACGATCGGCGGGGCGACGGTCTTCTCGCTGGAGCGGTGCGCATCGGATTTCAGCGGTGGCACGGCGTTCGTCTCCCGGTGCGCCGCTTCGAGGGCGTCGGACCGGCCGGCGACGGCTACCGCGAGGTCGAGCCCGTCGCCGGTGAACAGGTCGGCGTCGGGGTCGAGGCGGTGCGTCGGTTCGGCCTCGGCGACGACGAGGCGTACCGGCGACTCGGTCGTGCCGAGGTAGGGCACCTCGGGGCAGAGCGCGGCGAGCGCGGCGGCCACCGGCTCCGGCGGCGGCTGCTCCCACGTCCACGCGTACCGTCCGGTCGCCGCGACACCGGTTACCGCCGGCTTGCCGACCAGCTTGTCCGCCAGCGGACCGCGGCCTTCCTTGACGATCAGGCCCTCCTGCCGGTACGCCGTCGCGGCGCCGCCGTTGGGCAGCGTCTGCGGCACGGCGATGCCATCCGGCGGGTTTGCTTCGAGCCAGCGCAGCGCCTCCCGGTCGGTGTCGCAAGGCTGCAGGCTGTCGCCGTCGGGGACCGCCCGCACCCCTTGGGCGGCCGCGCAGAGCAGGGCGGCGTGCAGCCGGGCCGGCGACGGCAGCGGGTCGAGTTCGCCGCTGCCGACGTGCCCCTTGTAGACGCCGAGGACCGGCTCGGCGACGATCGCGAAGCTCACTCGCCGTCACCCGTTTCGAGCGCGCCGGAGACGATGTCCGGGTTGCCGGTGACCCGCATCGCCAGGCCCGACCAGGTCACGTCGGCGACCTTCTCGGCGTGTGCGAGGGCTTCGCCGAGCAGCAGGTCGGCCGCGTCGATGCTCAGCGGCTCAACATCGGTGAACGACCCGCCGCGCTGGTCGAGCCGGACCTTCGGCTGCTCGGCTTCGACCAGGTCGCAGTTGGCCCGCAGGCACAACTCGGCGTCGGACCGGGCGAGGGCGTTGAGCGCCAACGCGGCCAGCAGCGCCCGGCAGGCGGCGTCGCCGTCGACGCCGGCCCCGAAGCGCATCTGCCGCAGCGTCGCGAAGGACAACACGTGCGTACGGATGATGGTGTCGCAGGCGACGCCGGCCAGCTGGTCCAACGTCGGCGGGATGCCGCCGAGGCCGAGCGCGGACGCCGACTCCCCGGTGCCGGCCTTGATCGCACCAGCTGCCTTGAGGATCTTGCTATGCGTGACTGGGCTCAACTCGGCCTGCTGCCGGTTCGCTGTCTCGGTCATCGTCTTCTTGTCGAGGTTGATCTGCATGCCGACCGGGTCGACCCGCGCCCCGCCCCGCCGACCGGGCTTGGGTTCCATCAGGGCGCCGGTCACGTCCCGGCTCGCCGCGACGAAGCCGACGATCTCCCCGACCAGGGCGCTGCGCCAGCGGCCCTGCCTGCTCCGTCGGCTCGAATCCCAGCCGCCGAAGACCAGCGTCACCGGGCTGGTCTCCAGCAGCGCCCGCGCGTTCGCCGGACTCGCGTCCCGCACCGCCCGGTACTCGGGAGTCTGCGTGGTCGGCACCCCGTCGATGGTGCCGGCGCGGATGTGACCGTCGAAGACCCGGTGCGGCAGCGTCAGGTCGTAGTAGCGCTCGACCGCGCCGTCCCGCTCGTAGGTGACCTGCACGTGCGGCACCCGCGACAGCAGCGGGCGTCTGTCCTCGATGGCCTGAGCGAGGGCCTGCTCGGCCCGGTTGAGCTGAGATTGTTTGCTGTCGATAATCGCCGCGTAGCGGCTCTCGTCGCCAAGGAACCGCTGCTCGTACGCGTACACCGACCCCTTTCCACGCTCGGGGGCGAACTTGGCCGGCGCGACCGACGTGTGCCGGCCACCAGCCGGCTCCAACGTGGTCGTCGACGTCAGACAGCTCGACCCACCGGGCGACCCGGCGGCCAGCAACACATCAAGATCCAACGAACGCACTCAGAATTCCTTTCGCATTTGCTTCGGCGCGGGGCAGCACTTACCGAGGACGGATGTGCTGAAGCGCCGATAGGGGATTACTCGGCGGGCGTCACCCTATCGTCCGATGGCGACATTTCGCGGCTGGGCGCGGGTGAGGACGTCTTCGGCGGTGAGTGGGCTGGCCGGGTGGTGGGTGAGGCAGAGCGGCGTACGGGCCTTGCGGAACGGTTGGCCTTCAACCGCGACGTAGAACTGTCCGCTGGTCAGCCGGGAGATGTCCGGCACGTCGCCGCCCTTGAACCGGGCCATCTCGCGGGCCGCCTCGATGTGCACCGGCGCGTTGAGCAGCCCGAAGAACTGCGTCGCCGCGTTACCGGGGATCTGACTGTGCAGACCCTTCGGCGCCTGGGTGGCGAAGACCAGGCCGAGCCCGTACTTGCGGGCCTGGGAGGCGAGCATCAGCGTACTGCGGGTGCAGGGCGTGATCGGGCCGGACGGTGCAAGGGTCTGCGCCTCGTCCATCACCAGCAGCCCGCCCAGCGGCCGGTCCCCGGCCGGGTTGCGCTTGATCCAACCGAAGAGGGCCAGCTGAAGCTGGTTGACGAAGCCCTGCCGTTTCTCCTCCCCCGGTAGTCCGACGAAGCTGATCACCGAGACGCGGGCGCGTTTACCTGGTGCCGGGGTCAGCAGCGTGCCCGGGTCGGCGGACTCGCCCGTACCGCCGAACATCGGGTCGTTGATCCGCGCCGCTTCCAGGTTTTCGGCCAGGTCGGCGGCGATCGATGCCGCTCCGGTCAGCTCGCTCACCCCGTCGGGCAGGTCCCGGAGCAGGGCGATCAGGCCGGCCAGGGTCGCCGTGTCGCTGTGCCGGCCGTAGTGGCGCAACGCCTGCCGCAGGACGGCCTGCCCGCGCATCGCCTTGGCGGTGGTGGCGGCCACCTTGGCGCGTGGGGCCAACGCATCGACGGCGCTGTCCACCGCCTGGGTGAACTCGTCGGGATCATCGCGTACGCCGGAAAAGTCGGGCAGCGGCTGGAACGTCAACGGCCGGCCGCCCTCCCGACCTGGCGTCCACACCACGACATCGGTCGCATCCAGGTAGTCGGCGGCGGCCCGCGCGTCGCCGTCACCCCACGCGGCCGGCGGCTCCGGCCACGGGTCGCCGAGGCGGGCGAGGTCGTTGTTGGGGTCGAGGACGATCGCGGACACGCCGAGCAGCGCGCACTCCTCGACCAGTCGTCTGATCAGGACGGTCTTGCCGGATCCGGAGCCGGCGAAGATGGCGACGTGCTTGCGCAACGCGGCCAGTTCCACCCGTACCGGATCGCCGTTGTCGAACTCGGTGCCGACCCGCAGGTACGGGCCGGGGCCGTCGACGGCGGCCGACTCGCGGCCGGGTCCGTCGGGTGCGGCCGGATCGCGGGCGGCGTCGGCGAGCGCGGTCGACAACAACGCGGTACGCGAGGCGGGACGCCGGTCGGCCAGCCAGGCCTGCAGTCCGTCCGGTTCCTCGGCGAGCAACGCGTGCAGCGCGACCAGGCTCCGCAGGTCGGCGTCGGTGACCGGCAGCGTCCGCCCACCGGCGGCGACGAAATCGTCCGCCGCCTTGCGCACGGCAGGAGTTTGCGGCCACTCGTCGTTGCGCAGGATGAACAGTCGCCGATCGGCGACACCGTGGGACAGCCCGGCGGCCACGCAGGCGTTGCGCAGCCGGGCCAGCTCGGCGTTGTAGTGCTGCGCGGCGATGGCCCGGAACGCCCAGTGCGCCTCGTCGCCGGTCGTGTCGTCGAGGGTGCGGCGCAGCCGGGCGTGCAGGGCTGGCCGGCGGGCCGGGATCGTGTCCTGGTCGAAGTCCGTGTCCGCGCTTTCCAGGTCCACGCGCGCAGCCCGGCGGCGAGCAGCTGCGGCACCTGGGTGTCCTCGTTGGCCGGGTCGAGCAGCCCGGCTACCTGGGCCGCAGCGCGCAGTTCGGCGTACCGCTGATCAAGCGTGCCCAACGACGAGCCGTCAGCGGCCGGTGTCCGGGTCCGTGTCGTCGACGTCGGCGTCGGCGTCGCCTCGGCGGTCGGCTTCTCGGCGGCGGCCGTGGTGAGCGTGGTGAGCGTGGTCATCTCGGTGACCTGGCCGTCGCGGACGCAGGCGCGGATGTGCCGTTCGACGTTGATCAGCAGCTGGCGCGGGGTGAAGTCGGCGGCGTCGGCGAACGCTTCTGGCCGCACCGGCCAGCTCGGGTACGGCGGCACGAACCCGACTTCGGCGTAGTGCGCCGCGAGCCGACGCTCGACCAGGGTCCGGCCGAGGTCGGCATCGGGGATCGATTCGAGCGGGGCGGTTTCCCGGAACCGGTCCTGCGCGGTGTCGACCGCGTTGCTCTTGATCAACGCCCAGGAGACAGGCAGCAGCGACAGTACGGTCAGCGTCCGTTGGGTCAGCTCCCGCAGCTCCATCAGGCCGCTGGCGACCTGGTCGATCGAGACCGCCGCCCGCCAGCCGTCCTCCTCCGCCCCGGTGCTGGGCTGCTCGGAGACGTGGCTACGGTTGGCTACCTGCGCGATCAGGCCGTCGACCTGGTCGACCCCGATGACCGACGGTCCGGTCAGCGCCAGCAGGCGCGACATGTCGGAGACGATCTCCTGCGGCAGCCGCCGGGCCGGCCGGATGCCCCAGGCGAGGCGTTCACCGGGCTCGGCCTCGTCGCTGGCGAGCAGCCACGAGTTGGCGACGTCCTGCGCGCGGGGGTCGATGCCGGCGAGCAGGGCCAACGCGCGGGCGGTGTCCCGGCAGCCGATCCCGATCCGGCGGTTCGACCAGCTCAGGGCGGCGACGAACTCGTTCAGCCGGTCCACGGTCATCGGGGCCCGGCCGGTCACCGCCATCCGGGTCACCACGGACAGTTCGAGGCCGACGACGAGCCGGTGCAGGAACATCTGCAACTGGGTGGTGCCGTCGTCGTCCACCGGCTGGTGCAGGCCGTCGACCATGGACACGGCGACGCTGTGCCAGAAGGCGTTGGCGTCGAGCAGGTTGATCAGGAAGAAGTATCCGCCGTCGAGCTGGGTCAACTCGCGGACCCGGCTGAGCAGATGCGTCTTGCCCGCGCCGCGTTGGCCCTGCACGGCGACGCCGATGGGGCTGGTGTCCGGGTTCTTCTTCGCCAGTGCCAGGCCGTCGAGGATGGTCCGGAGCACGTCGGTGTGCAGCCCGTCGACGTGGGACGCCGCCCGCCGCCAGACGTCGTTCATGGTCGGCGTGTAGCTGAACTGCAGATGGGTGAGTGCTTTCAGCGCCGCTTCGGTCATGACGCCGCCATGGTGATCATGTGCTTGGGCTGGTCGCCGACCACGACGGCGGCCGCGTGGGTCCGTGGGTCGAGGGCCTTCTGGTTGGCTTCCGGCACGAGGGTGATGCCGGGTCGGCGGTGCAGCCGGCGCAGGGCCGCGTCGACGTCGGCCCGGTCGAGGTCGTCGACCAGGTCGCGCAGGTCGGCAAGGTCGACCAGGTCGCCGGCCTGGCGGGCGAGTTTGTGGTACGCCGCCCGCACCCGCTCCTCGACGGCCGCCTCATCCGCCGCCGGCTCGGCGGCTGTCGGCGCGTCGGGCACGGCCGGTAGGTCGTTGGCGACGGGCGCGTTCGAGGCGGTCACGAAGTCGCCGAGGCTGAGCCGCTGCGCGGTCAGGAAACGGTCCAATCGCCGGAGTACGGCGTAGAGCGCGCCGCCGATGGCACCCGATCCGGGTGGCGGCGATCCGGCGGCAAGCTCGGTGTGGCAGCGCCGCCAACCCGCTTCGCTCAACGTCAGGATGAGCCGGCGCGGCGTACCGCCGACTTCGATCAGTTTCAGCCGTTCCAGCTTTTCCCGGGAGGGTTTCTTCAACTCGCAGCGATGATCATTGGTGAGGCTGGCGTTGGGCACCGGGCCTGCCTCGGCCAGGAGGATCAGCAACGCCGACGTCTCGACCATGGTCAACTTCTCGTCCGACATGTCAGGGGCCTTTCGCGGGTCGTCGACGGTTGGCGAGGAACTGTTGCAGGAGTACGAGCACGTTGTCGATGTCGTCGAGCACCTGCGTATTGGTGAAGCGGAGTACGGCGTACCCGTTGAGCTGAAGCATCACGTCGCGGTGCCGGTCCTCGGTGAACTTGGCCGGCGTACGATGGTCGTCTCCGTCAATCTCGACGACGCACCGTTCCCGTTTCCACAGCAGGTCGACCCGGACGGGGTTGACCAGCGGTCCGGGCCGAACGGTGTGGTTCCAGGCGCGGCCGGCGGCCCAGGTCCGGCGGGCCAGGGCGGCTTCGAGCACCACTTCGGCGCGGCTGGTCGGATGCGGCTTGCCGATGACACTCGGCGTCCGTCGCGCGCTGCCGCGCGGCTCACGACGTGGGCGGACCACCGGCGGAGGCTCCGTCGCTCGCGGCGGCTGCGTCGCACGCGGCCGGCTCTCGATGCCGTACGGCGAATCGCTGTCGATCCACACGGTCAGCCGGCCGTGGTCGACCAGCCACTGTGCTGCCTGGGCCAGCGCCAGCGTTGCCGCCTCGTCGAGGTGATCGGGCGGCCGCAGCACCACCGCGCACGCCGGTCGGCCGAAGCTGGCCGCGATGACCCGGGCCAGCCCGCGCGCCCGCACCTCGGGCGGATGCCGGCGGGTGTGTGCCGTCGACCCGGTCAGGGCGGCGGCCGCCAGGTCGGCGAGGAACGGGCCGGACTGGCCGGTGGCGGCGGCGTGGGCGACGGCGAGCCTGCGTACGGCGACCGGCGCGGCACCGGCCACCGTTGTGATCCCTTCGGCCCCGGGCAGCCAGGTGGGGAACAGCTGGCCAGCGGTCGTCTCCATCTCGTCGAGGACGGCGGCGACCGTCGCCTGCTGGCTCGACGACCCGGCGGTACGGTAAACGACGACCGCCGGAGCATCCGCCGATGCCAATATTCGCTGTTCCCAGTCGCTCACGCGGAGGTGCTTGATCCACACCACCTGACCAGTCGGCATCTGCGAGAGCGAAAAGACCAACGACCCGCCTAACGTGAGAAGTCGGCACCCATCGTGGCGAAGCGGTGATCGCATCGGCAATCATCCGAACGTCGGTGTATCGCCGCCGCCCGGCACCGGCCGGAAGCTGATCAACGGGTGTCACGTCAGCTCACCGGCAGACTCAGTTGAGCGGTGCGGATGATCGGCCGCCTCGGCGACTGCCGCTCAACGTTGATCAACTTTCTTTGCGAACCCGTGTCGATTTCCTCCTGGTGGCGGACCACATTTTCCGCCCACGTACGGCAGACTCGATCGTGGACGCCGATCAGCCACGGCTCTGACGTGCGATTTCGGCGATCGACCCGGCCCGGTGTTTCATTTTGAAACACCGGCATGGGTGGTGGTGTCGAATGAGAGGAAGGTGAAGCGATGCCGGTCACCGGACCGACTGTGGTGCGCCGTCAGCTGGGGCGGCGACTGCGCCGGCTGCGGGAGGAGGCAGCCCGCACCGAGCAGGAGGTGGAGCGGGCCAAGGTCTGCTCGCGTACGACGTTGTGGCGGATCGAGAACGGCAAGTTTCCGGTCAAGATGAACACGGTGCGGGGGCTGTGCTGGTTCTACGGAGCGGACCCGGAGATGACGGACGCGTTGACCCGGCTCGCCGGGGCCAGCGACGAGCACGGCTGGTGGGAGTCACACGGCGACGCCGTACCGGACTGGTTTCAGCTGTACGTTGGGCTCGAAGCCGCCGCCACCGAGATCCACAACTACAACCCGGAGTTGGTCCACGGTCTCTTGCAGACCCCGGACTACATGCGGGCGGTGTTCCGCGCCGCCGATCCACAGGCGTCCGAGCAGCAGATCGAGCGGCTGGTGTCGCTGCGGCTGGATCGGCAGATCTCCTACTACGACCGAGCCGAGCCGGCCCGGATCGTCGCTGTCCTCGGTGAGGGCGCCCTCGCCCGTGAGGTCGGCGGGCCGGCGGTGATGGCCGAGCAACGCGCCCACCTGGCCAACGTCGGTCGACGGGTCCGGGTGGAGATCCGAGTCCTCCCCTGGTCCGCCGGTGCCCACGCCGCGTTCGCTGGTGCTTTCACCGTCCTGGACTTCGCCGAGCCCGACGACCCAGACGTGGTCTACGTCGAATCCCAAATGGGCGCTCGTTACCTGGAGCGTCCCGAAGAGCTGGCGGAGTACCGTCGAGTCTTCCGACTGGTTCGCGAGCAGTCGGTCCCGATCGAGGAGCACCTGCGATGAAGCCCGACACCCCCTGGTTCACGTCCAGCCGTAGCGCCGGCAACGGCGGCGAGTGCGTCGAAGCCCGCCGGCACGACGGCCGCGCCGAGGTACGCGACAGCAAGGACCGCACCGGTCCCACCCTGACGTTCAGCACTGCCCAGTGGGGCACCTTCACCACCGCCCTACAAACCGGCACTCTCTCCCACTGACCCAACCAACCACGGTGTCGCCCGGCTCCCTACGGGAGCCGGGCGACACCGTCCTGCTTGCACCTCAACGAAGAACAGCTCCCTACAGCTGCGACTGGAGGCGACGGGAGTAGCGCACAGCCGCGCGCACCTGGCCTCAATGAAGGGCAGCTCCCGAGAGAGCTGCGACGAAGCCCGACTCGACTCAGATGGAACCGACAACTGACCACGCCTCAACGAAGGGCAGCTCGCGAGAGAGCTGCGACCCATAGCGCGCCATCATCGGGCGTTTCAGTCACTGTGCCTCAATGAAGGGCAGCTCCCGAGAGAGCTGCGACTGAGCTGTCGTCGCCGGTTGAACGTCTCGCGGGCGAACAGCCTCAATGAAGGGCAGCTCCCGAGAGAGCTGCGACGCGCCGCGACCCGCCACGGCAGCGACGACGGTAGGCCTCAATGAAGGACAGCTCCCGAGAGAGCTGCGACGATCACCGGTGGCCAGCCCAGCTGAGCCGGACATGCCTCAATGAAGGGCAGCTCCCGAGAGAGCTGCGACTTCTGCGCTCGACCAGCTCGTTGACCCTCCCAGCGCCTCAATGAAGGGCAGCTCCCGAGAGAGCTGCGACCGATAGGTACGGTACATGAGGGGCGTCTCTCTTTGCCTCAATGAAGGGCAGCTCCCGAGAGAGCTGCGACCGATTCAATCCGTCGGTGCAGCGATTTCCGATGACGCCTCAATGAAGGGCAGCTCCCGAGAGAGCTGCGACTGGACATCATGTCCCGGTGACCCCCGGGGCCTTACCGCCTCAATGAAGGGCAGCTCCCGAGAGAGCTGCGACAGGGTCCAAATCCTACCCCTGCTGACCTGCGGCGGAACCACCGGTCCGCGAAAGGTCCGCCAACAGCGGGCTCCACGACCGCCCAAAAACCGCGATAGTCCACAGTCGAACAGCATCTGAACAGTGAAAACAGCTCCGCGAGAGGTCCACGCTCACGGCCGTCACGACGAACCCCTCGCGGCGAGCGCCAACGTGGCCGCGCCATCGCCGGTCCGTGGTCGGCGATCGGCCGACCCGGCCAGATCACGTCGAGCGAGCGGCTGGCGCGCTCTCGGTGCGTACCCAAACCGAAGAACGGGACAAGTCCGTACCCCGCCCCGATTGTCACCGCGGTGAGCCCGGCCCGCAACTGCATGGTCGTGGCCGGGCTGGCGCCCTCACGCAGCGGCTGCTCGCGCAGTCAAAAGCCTGACAAGGCGGTTGTGTCGCTTGGAGGCGCGCGGACTCACCTGGACCATCCCATCCACGATCTCGATACCCGCGCACTGCTCTTCTGTCCACGTCACGAACTGCTCGGCCGTGACCTGCATCAGTCTCGCCGGTCAGGTCTGGGTGGGGAAGCCGAGGTTGACACCACCGTGGCGGGGGTCGAGCCAGCGGCTGGTCACCACCTTGCCCCGGGTGAAGAAGTGCACCCCGTCGCGGCCGTGGGCGTGGCTGTCGCCGAACAGCGACGCTTTCCAGCCGCCGAACGAGTAGTACGCCATCGGCACCGGGATCGGCACGTTGATGCCGACCATGCCGACCTCCACCTCGTGCTGGAAGCGCCGGGCGGCACCGCCATCGTTGGTGAAGATCGCCGTACCGTTGCCGTAGGGGTTGGCGTTGACCAGCTCCAACGCGGCGTCGTACGAGTCGACCCGCAGCACCGACAGCACCGGGCCGAAGATCTCGTCGGTGTAGACCGACATCTGCGGCGTCACCTGGTCCAGCAGGGTCGGGCCGAGCCAGAACCCGGCGGCGTCGCCGTCGACCGGCACGCCCCGGCCGTCAACGACGATCTTCGCGCCGTCGGCGGCACCGGCGGCCACGTAGCCGGCGACCCGGTCGCGGTGCGCGGCGGTGATCAGCGGCCCCATGTCGCAACCGGGCCGGCGGCCGTCGCCGGTGCGGATCTTGCCGAGCCGTTCGACGATCCGGGCCACCAGGTCGTCGCCGACCGGTTCCACCGCCACCAGGGCGGAGATCGCCATGCACCGCTCCCCCGCCGAGCCGAAGCCGGCGTTGACCGCCGCGTCGGCGGCTAGGTCGAGGTCGGCGTCGGGCAGCACCACCATGTGGTTCTTCGCCCCGCCGAGGGCCTGGACCCGTTTGCCGGCGGCGGTGCCCCGCTGGTAGACGTGCCGGGCCACCGGGGTCGAGCCGACGAACGACACCGCCCGTACGCCCGGATGGTCCAGCAGCGCGTCGACGGCCTCGCGGTCGCCATGCACCACGTTGCAGACGCCGGGCGGCAGGCCGGCCTCGGTGAACCACTGCGCGAGCAGCACCGCCGCCGACGGGTCCTTCTCGGACGGTTTGACCACGACGGCGTTGCCGCAGGCGACGGCGATCGGCACGAACCACAGCGGCACCATCGCCGGGAAGTTGAACGGCGAGATCACCGTGACCACGCCGAGCGGCTGACGCAGACTGTACGAGTCGACCTCGGTGGAGACGTTCTCGCTGAAGCCGCCGGTCAGCAGCGAGGGGATGCCGCAGGCGTACTCGACGACCTCCAGGCCGCGTTGCACCTCGCCGGCGGCGTCGGCGAGGACCTTGCCGTGCTCGGCGGTGATCACGGCGGCGAGTTCGTCGCGCCGGGCGTTGATGATCTCCCGGAAGGCGAACAGCACGCTGGCCCGCCGCGACAGCGACACGTCCCGCCAGTCGCGGGCGGCCCGCGCCGCGACCTGCACGACGGCGTCGACCTGCGCGGCCGAGGCGAAGCCGACGGTCGCGGCGACCTGCCCGGTCGCCGGGTCGAACACCTCACCGTGGCGACCGTCGCCGCCGGCTTCGATCACAGTGGTACGGGCACCGTCGACGAAGTGCGGAATCCGGTTCACGCCGCACCTGCCACGACAGTCGCCGAGACCGACGCGATCGCGTCGACCAGGATGGCCAGCCCTTCCCGGGCCTCATCGTCGGTGAGCGTCAACGGTGGCCCCATCCGCAGCACGTTGCCGTACAACCCGCCCTTGCCGACCAGCAGCCCGCCGGCGCGGCAGGCCTCGAACACGGCGGTGGTCGCGGCCGGGTCCGGGTCGCGGGTGCCGGGGCGGACGAACTCGACGGCCAGCATCAGGCCCTTGCCGCGCACCTCGCCGACGATCGGGTGCCGCGCCGCCGCCTCGACCAGCCCGGTGCGTAGCAGCTCGCCGGTGCGGGCGGCGTTGGCCTGCAGATCATGGTCACGCAGGTAGTCGAGGACGGCGACGCCGGCCGCGGTGCTGACCGGGTTG
Organism: Micromonospora sp. LOL_021; assembly: GCF_048060215.1. Lineage (NCBI taxonomy): Bacteria > Bacillati > Actinomycetota > Actinomycetes > Micromonosporales > Micromonosporaceae > Micromonospora > Micromonospora sp. LOL_021. The sequence continues at coordinate 22,970 of NZ_JBHMIN010000045.1, forward strand.
CCGCCGAAGGTGGAGAACGAGATCGCCGGTACGCAGTTGAGCACGTCGGCGCGGCCGACGACACCGGCCAGGGCGAAGCCGTTGCCGATGCCCTTGGCGAAGGTGAGCAGGTCCGGCACGACGCCGTGCGCCTGGTAGCCCCAGAAGTGTTCGCCGGTGCGGCCCCAGCCGGTCTGCACCTCGTCGGAGATCAGCAGGATGCCGGACTCGTCGAGGACCTTCTTCCATTCGCCGAGCAGCCCGTCGGGGCCGTGCACGAAGCCGCCGACGCCCTGGATCGGTTCGGCGATCAGGCAGGCGACGTCGCCGGCGGTCTGGGTGGCGAGGACTTCGCGCAGGTCCTCGACAGCGGCGTCGAGCTGGGCGTCGGGGCCGAGCCGGGCCAGCAGGCCGCGCAGCCGGTCACCGGAGTGCAGCCAGCTCACCTGCAGCGGGTTGAGGGCGCTGGCCGACCAGCTGCGGTGCCCGGTGATGCCCATCGTGGCGTACGACCGGCCGTGGTAGCTGTTGCGCACCGCGAGGATCTGGTGCGACCGGCGGTAGTTGGTGGCGGCCAGCAGCGCGGCCTCGTTGGCTTCGGTGCCGGAGTTGGTGAAGAAGACCCGGGCGTCGGCGATGCCGGACAGCGCGGCGATCCGTTCGGCCAGCTCGACCTGGTGGCGGATCAGGTAGAGGGTGGAGGTGTGCACGACGCCGGTGGCGAGTTGGCGCTGCACCGCGTCGCGGATCTCCGGGATGTCGTAGCCGATCATGTTGGTCAGTACGCCGCCGAAGAAGTCCAGGTAGCTGCGGCCATCGGCGCCGGTGACCCGGCGGCCGGAGCCGGCGACGATCTCCAGGGGTTCGGCGTAGTAGAGCGGCATCCAGGCGGGCATCACGGCCCGGTGCCGGGTGAGCAGGTCGTCGGCGGTCATCTGCGGCACCACGCTCCCTGGGTCGTCGATGGGTGCACCATCCCACCGGGACCGGATGAGGAGCAACTGCCATGGTGTAGCGGCTGACCCGGCTCGACCTGACACTGCGTCGCCCACTCAGCCCTGTGGCGCCGGGCCGGTGCTCAGCGGGTTTCGGTCCAGACGGCGAGCCGGTTGCCGGCCGGGTCGGTGAACTCGAACCGCCGGCCGCCCGGAAAGTCGTACGGACCAGCGGTCACGGTGCCCCCGGCAATGCCGACGGCCGCAGCCGTGGCCGCCAGGTCGTCGCTGTACAGGATCACCAGCGGCCCGCCAGTGGCTGGCTCGGCCTGCGGGTTCAGCCCGCCGACTTCAGCTTCACCCGGCCCGCCCTGAATTCCGACGTACGAGTCACCGTAGTCGGTGAACTGCCAGCCGAAGGCCTCGCCGTAGAACGCCTTCGCGACGGCCAGGTCGGGGGCAGGAAACTCGATGTAGTCGATCCGGTGGTGTCGGCTCATGCCGAGAACCTAACCGGAGACCCTGACAACGTGGCGGAACCGCCGCCTCCCGCCCGGACCGACTCAGTCGCCCGAGCCGCTCGCCCCCGTGTCTGACTCCGCCTCCGCGTCCGTGCCGCCGGCGCGTCCCCGCGACGAGCGTACCCACAGCCACACACCGGTCAGGCCGCTCGTCACGGCTGCGACGGCGACCACCGCCTCCACCGCCAACGAGAGGTCGCTGAACGGGGACATCCGCTGCATCACCAGCCCGGCGAAGGCGACGGCGAACAACAGACAGGCGATCATCCGGTCACGAATCATGCCGTCCTATATAGCACCCGACGCGAAATTGAGCCGGTCCGACCCGGCTGTCGCCGGGTGTACGGCCGGCTGACGTTCAGCCGCTGCGGGCTGCGGCGGACAGGAGCTCGGCCACCGCCCCGTCGGTCAGGTCGCCGCGCAGCAGTTCGTCGGCCAGCGCGGGACCGATGGTGAACGACGGCGCCCGGCCGCTGCCAACCGCACAAGGTCGGCGGCACCGACCTGCTGCACGCCCCCGACCCGGCGGCCTGGCTGACAGCCGTGCCGGCCCTCGACCGCCGGCCCACCGGGGTGACCGCAGCGCCGGCCAACCACGGGCCGGCACCGGACCAACGGCTCGGGCTGGGACTAGTATGTCTGGTCGGTGAGCTGTGGAGGAGGTACGGGTGGAAAGCGACGAATTGCGACGTTACACTGCGTTCACCTTCCCTACGCTGGAGTTCGACCCGGTGACCGGGGTGGCCGAGCTGGGCTACGCGCTCACCGGCGACGACGGCGCGGAGCTGACCTTCGTAGAGCGGATCGCCTTCCCGATGCCCGAGGGCGGCGCACCGCCGCCGAGCGGGTCGGGGTCACCGTTCCGCCGGGTCCTGGAGCTGCTGCACCTGGTCGCCGGGGTCAGCTACTACAAGACGACGGCCCCGCCGATGCTCGTCGCGCCGGCGCCACTGGGGTCCGAGGCGATCGCGCTGGTCACCGCCGTCTACACCAAGGGCCTGGCCGAGTACGCGTACCGCAACGACCTGCCGCACGTGCTCGACCTCGCCCCGGCCGTGCCGGACGGGAAACTGGCACCGCCGGAGCCGGTGGACACCGCCGACCGGCGGCCGTTGTCGGCGGTCGGCGGCGGCAAGGACTCGATCGTCACCCTGGAGGCGCTGCGCCGGGCCGGCTTCGACCCGGTGCCGTTCTCGGTCAACCCGAATCCAGTCATCGTCGCGGTCAACGCCGCGTCCGGGCTGCCCGCGCTGGCCGCCCGCCGGGCGTTGGACCCGCGGCTCTTCGAGCTCAACGCGGCCGGCGCGTACAACGGGCACATCCCGGTCACCGCGATCAACTCGCTGATCGCGGTCGGTACGACGGTGCTGCACGGCCTCGGCCCGGTGGTGATGTCCAACGAACGCTCGGCCTCGGATCCGAACCTGATCTGGAACGGTCACGAGATCAACCACCAGTGGTCCAAGGGTGTCGAGGCCGAAGGGATGCTGCGGGCCGCGCTGCACGGCCACGCCGGGCTGACCGAGCCGTACTTCTCGCTGCTGCGCACCCTGTCCGAGCTGCACATCGCCAAGCTGTACGCCCGCTCGACCGGCTACGACCCGATGGTGACCAGCTGCAACGCGGCGTTCAAGCTGCGCGACCGCAGTGAACGCTGGTGCGGGGCGTGCCCGAAGTGCCGGTTCGTGTTCCTGGCGTTCGCACCGTTCATGGAGCGGGACCGGCTGGTCGGCATCTTCGGCGTCGACCTGCTCGCCGACCCGGCCCAGCTGGCCGGCTACCGGGAACTGCTCGGCGTCGACGGGCACAAGCCGTTCGAGTGTGTCGGTGAGGTCGAGGAGTCCCTGGTGGCGTTGCGGATGCTCGCCGGGTCGCCGCAGTGGCGCGCCGCGCCGCTGGTACGGGAGCTGATGGCGGCGGTGCCGGAACAGGCCTGGCCGGCGGTCGAGGCCTCCGACGTACTGCTGCCCGGCGGTCCGCACCACGTGCCGGCGGCGTACGCGAAGGTCCTCACCGCGTTGGCCTGAGACCCGGTTCGCGGCGGAGCCGGACGTGCGATGGACAACCGCTCCCGGAACATAAAAGGATGTCGCATTTCGCGGACGGCTGCCGATCCACGCTCTTCTTCTTTATCCTCAACGACAGCCGAGCATTGCTCCAGAAGGGACCGGGCATGATCAGGTTCATCCGGAACGCTGTTGTCGTCATGGTGCTGGCCGTCTCCACCAGTCTCGTCGCCGCCGCACCGGCGCAGGCCTACATCCCGGCCCCGCCGATCGGCTCGCTCATCGATCTCACGTACTACTCGGACTTCGGCCGCACCAATGAGGTCGGTCGGTGGCTCTACGGAGTTTGTGACGGCACCCCCACGGATGAGCTCTGGGGCCAACGGACCACGTACTACAGCTGGCGAGAGCGTCCCTGCCGCTGATCACGCTTGCCAACGGCCTACGGACACGCGTACCGGCTGAATACGCCCTACGGAGCGGGCGCTGAAGGCCGATCGCATCGTTTGCCGGCGGTACCCCCTACATGTGGCGGTCGGCGGCCCGACGCAGCTAATCGTGGTGCTCGGCCTCGCTGGCCGGGTTGCCGGCGCAGTCTGCGTGCCCGGCAGGTCGAGGTGGTCGACGCCGAGCCGGTCGCGGACCCACGGCCCGACCGGTCCGTGAATCCGACCGTCGGTGCAGGTCACCACGGCGAAGGTCTGGCAGGTCAGTACACCTCCTGCGGCAGGCGGGGCGTTGAGCCAGTGTCCGCGGTCCCGTCGCCGCCGGTCGCCCCACCTTCGCCGGTGGCGGCGTCGACCGCGCCGGCCACCTCCGGATGCAGTTGGGCGGCTTCCCGCATCGTCGGCCACAGGCCGGAACGGGTGAGCAGGTCGCGCACCGGTCCTCGGACCGTGGCCAGGTGCAGTGCGACTCCCCGGCTGGCCAGCCGATCCCTGGCCTGGGCCAGGGCGTGCGCGCCGTCGGCGTCGGCGTCGCCGATCGCGCTGGCGTCGACCACCACCGCCCGTAGCGCTTCGCGGGCCTCGGCCAGGGTCAGCAGCCGGTCGGCGAGGTACTGCGCGTTGGCGAAGTACAGCGGCCCGTCGATGCGTAGCACCACCACCTGCGGATCGGTGACCAGGCCCTGGTAACGGGCCACGTTGCGGAAGGTGGCGGTGCCGGGCACCCGGCCCAGTTCGGCGGTGTGCGGACGGGCGGACCGGCGCAGGAACACCGCGAGGCTGAACACCACCCCGGCGGCCAGGCCCGGCTCCACCCCGGCGACCAGGGTGACCGCGAAGGTCAGCGCCAGAGTCAGCCCGTCGACCCGACGAAGACGCCAGGCCGTCCAGGCGCCCCGGTAGTCGACCAGGCCGAGTACGGCGACCACGACGATCGCCCCGAGTACCGCCTTGGGCAGATGGTGGAAGGCCGGGGTGAGCAGCAGCGCGGTCAGCCCCACCACGACGGCGGTGACCACCGACGCGACCGGGGTACGGGCTCCAGCGGAGAAGTTGACCGCGCTGCGGGAGAACCCGCCAGCGACCGGGAAGGCGTGGAAGGCGCCCGCGGCGGCGTTCGCCGCCCCGACCGCGACCAGTTCGGCGTTCGGGTCGACGTGCTGGCGGGACCGGGCGGCCAGCGACTTGGCCACCGCGATGCCCTCCATGTAGGCGACCAGGGCTATGGCGATCGCGGCCGGCAGCAGGGACCGCAGGTCGGCCAGGGCGAGCGCCGGCAGGTCCGGGGTGGGCAGCCCGCTCGGCACGTCCCGCAGGATGGGTACGCCCCGGTTGCCGAGGGCCAGCACGGCGCTGACCGTGGTGACGGCGGCGACGACCAGCAGCGCCGCCGGCACCTTCGGGGCGTACCGGCGCAGCAGGACCAGCCCGGCGATGCTGGCCGCGGCGACCGCCACGGTCAGCGGATGGATCGTGGCGACGCCCTGCCACAGGCTGGCCAGGATGCCGGGCAGGTTCTCGGCCCGCTCGACGCGCATCCCGAGCAGGTCCTTGACCTGGCTGGCGGCGATGACGAGCGCGGCGGCCGAGGTGAACCCGGACAGCACCGAGTGGGACAGGAAGTTCACCAGAGCGCCGAGGCGCAGCACCCCCATCAGGATCTGGATGGCACCGACCAGTCCGGCGAGCAGGCCGGCGAGGGCGGCGTACCGACCGGGGTCGCCGGCGGCGAGGGGGGCGAGCGCGGTGGCGGTCATCAGCGCGGTGATCGCCACCGGGCCGACGGCGAGCGAGCCGGAGGTGCCGAGCAGGGCGTACACCAGCACCGGCACGATCGCTGCGTACAGGCCGGTGACCGGTGGCATGCCGGCGAGGGCGGCGTACGCCATGCTCTGCGGCACCAGCATCACCGCGACGGTGAGGCCGGCGATCAGGTCGTGGCGCAGCACTTGCCGGTCGTAGCCGCGCCGCCAACCGAGGATGGGCAGGACCCGCGCCGGGCCGGTGCGCTCCTGGCGGGGGTACGCGGTGGTGCTCATCTCGCCGCGCCGGCCCGGCTGATCCGGGTCAGCGAGGCGTCGACGTCACACCCGGCCCCTTGGTTGTACGGCAGCCGGGCCAGCAGCATGCCCATGGCGCAGGTGTTGGTGAGCGCCGCGAAGGTCAGCCCGGCTCCGATAACGCCGGCGACGTACCGGGCCGGCGGGTACCAGATGCTGGCCAGCACCGAGACCAGCACGATCGCGCCGGCGACCAGCCGCACCTGACGTTCCAGGCTCCAGCGTTGCCGGCCCCGGTTTACCGGGGCGCCGGCGGAGATCCAGGCGTTCATCCCGCCGTCGAGTACGGTCGCGCCGGTCAGGCCGGCGCCGGCGAGTTTCGCGCAGGCCTGGTTGGCCCGGTTGCCGGACTGGCAGATCAGCAGGATCCGCCCACCGGCGTCGGCGACGATCCGGTTGAGGTGCGCGTCGACCTGGTCCAGCGGCAGGTTGATCGCCCCGTCGATGTGGGCGGTCTCGAACTCGGCCGGGGTGCGCACGTCGACGACCAGGGTGTCGGGGTTGTCGGCCAGCAGGGCGCGGGCGGCGGGCACCTGGATGCTCGGGTCGGTGGTGGGGGGCATGTCGTTCCTCCGTGCGATGGTGGTCAGGGGTCGTGCGGTGGTGGTCAGGATCTGGTGGCCAGGTCGGCGACGCCGGCCCCGCTGAGCACGGCAGGCCGGTGGCCGGCGCGGACCAGCAGGCTGGCGGCGATGGCAGCCCGCCGGCCGCTGCCGCAGGCGACCAGGACCGGCCGCTGCGGGTCGAGTGCAGCGGGGATGCCGTCGGTGACCAGGTCGGCGAGGAAGCGTTCAACCGCGCCCGGCCAGCTGACCTGTGCCCGCTCGCTCGGCATCCGTACGTCGAGCAGCTGCGCGTCGGGCTGGGCCAGCCGCTGCCGGAAGCTGTCCAGGTCGAGCAGTTCGTAGCCGGGGCCGAGCTGGTCGGTGGGGGCCGGTCGGTGGACGCCCTGGACGGTGTCGAGCCCGATGCGGGCCAGCTGGACGACGGCTTCGGTGACGTCCTGGCCGGGTTCGGCGATCAGCACGACGGGTGCGCCGTACGGCAGCAGCCAGCCGGCCCAGCTGCCGAAGTCGTCGGTGAGCTCGATGCCGACGGAGCCGGGCAGCAGGCCGGCGGCCTGGGCGGGCTGGGGCCGGATGTCCAGCAGCTGGGTGTCGTCGGTGGTCGGCAGGTCGCCGGCGGTGATCTCCGGGATCTCGACGGCCGGCATCGGCTCGCCGCCACGCAGATTGGTCGGGCCCATGTACTGGTAGAAGGCCGGGATCGGCATCGGCTCGGCGAGCAGCCGGTCGGCGAACGTCTCCGGGTCGCCGATGCCGAGCAGCGGGTTGGTGTCGACCTCGTCGCCGATGGTGGAGGTGAACCGGCCGGCGCCGGTGGCGGTGCAGAACGAGCCTTCACCGTGGGTCGGGTAGAGCTCGACGGCCCGGGGCAGACCGGCGAGGCGGTGCAGCGAGCCGTGCTGCAGCCGGGCCAGGGTGCGGGCCCGGTCGGGGCCGAGCAGGTCGGGTCGGCCAGCGGAGGCGACGAGCAGGCTGCCGCCGGAGAAGACGGCGACCGGCTCACCGTCGATCAGCACCAGGTAGCTGGTGTGTTCCGGGGTGTGACCGGGGGTGTGGACGGGGCGCAGGGTGAGGTTGTCGGCCTTGATGTCCTCGAGGTGGAAGGCGGGGGTGTGCCGGTAGGTCGGTGCCGCGCCGGCCGGCAGGACCAGCTCGGCGCCGGTCCGTCGGGCGAGCTGCGGCCCGCCGGAGACGTAGTCGTTGTGCAGGTGGGTCTCCAGGACGAACCGCAGGTCGACGTCGCGTTCGGCGGCGGCGTCGAGGAACCGGTCGATGTCGCGCTGCGGGTCGACGAGCACCCCCTTGCCCTCGTGGACCAGCAGGTAGGACTGGTCGCCGAGGCCGGGGGTACGGAATGAGATGAGTTCCACGGGTGCTCCTCCGCTCTCGCGTATACCCCTGGGGGTATTTACGGACCCAGTATGTTCGAATGAACGGACATCTGCAAGTGATACCCCCGGGTGTATCGTGTAAACCCAGCTGGGCAGGCCCGAAGCGCCAGCGGGAGACCCCGGACCAGGAGGAACTCGCCATGCAGGTCGAGGAGAACACCACGGCGGACGTGGTCAAGCGGCTACGGCGGGCCGAAGGCCAGATCCGCGGCATCATCGCGATGCTGGAGTCCGGCCGGGACTGCGCCGAGGTGGTCACCCAGCTCGCTGCCGTCTCCCGGGCACTCGACCGGGCCGGCTTCAAGGTCATCGCCAGCGGGCTCGAACAGTGCATGGGCCCCGACGCCGACGCCACCGAGCGCAAGGCCAACCTGGAGCAGATGGAGAAGCTGTTCCTCTCCCTGGCCTGACACGGCGCCGTCGACGTCTGGATCAGAGTCGACGTCTGGATCAGGCGGGTGGGCGGGCCCGTACCTCGTCCAGCGCCAGCACCGCGACGTGCAGCGACAGGCACGCCTGCACCGAGTCCAGGTCGACGCCGAGAATCCGCCCCAGCCGGGTCAGCCGCTCGTAGAACGCCGGCCGGGACAGGTGCACCGCCGCGGCCGCCGCCGACTTGTTGCGGCCGTGCTCCAGGTACGCCCGCAGCGTGGCCAGCATCCGCTCCCGGGGATGACGGGCCTCGTACGTCAGCAGCGCGCCCAGCTCACGCTCGACGAACACCTGCAACCGGGGTTCCTCCCGCAGCAGGTGCAGCAGCCCGGCCAGCCCGACGTCCGGCAGCCGCAGCACCTGATCGGCGCGGCGGTCCCGACGGCCGGCCTCGGCCACCTGGCGCGCCTCAACCAGCGTCCGCCGGGCCTCCCGGACGCTGTCCACCCCGCTGCCGGCGGCGACCACCACCGGCACCGGCTCGGACCGGCGCAACCGGTGCAGCGCGGCCAGCAGATCGTCCAGCGCCGGGTCCGCCGCCGAGGCGTCGCGGACCGCCAGCAGTACGCCGACCGCGTACTCGTCCAACGGGCTGGCCAGGCCGGTCAGCCCGGCTTCCCGCAACGCAAGCCCGACCGTCTCGGCGAGGTCGCGCAGCCGGGCCTGGACCGCCTCGGCGCTGTCCGCCGCCGGCACCGCGACAGCCGACCCGGCCCCGCCGGCCGCACCGGACTCGGTGTCGGAACCAGCGTCGCGGAACCGGACCGCCACGCCGACCAGATGTCGACGGTCCAGACCGACACCGAGCGCCCGGGCCCGCATCGCCACCTCGTCGACCGGCTGCGACCCGTCCAGCAGCGCGGTCAGCAGCGTCCGGTGGATCTGGCGCTCCAGCCCTTCGGCGTCGCGGCGGATCAGCCGGCCCAACGCCAGGGTCGACGCGGCCCGTTCGAGCAGGATCGACCACCGCAACGGCGGACCGCCTGACCCGCTGAGACCGGCAGCCGGGCAGCGCAGCAGCAGCCGACCCCAGTCCTGGCCGCGGGCGCCGACCATGGTCACCAGCCAACCGGTGTCCGCGTGGTACGCGGTACGCCCGGTCGGCTGGATCCGGCGCGAATGCTGCTCCCAGCCGTCCAGCAGCAGCCGGGGGTTCTCCCCGACGGTGTGGTACGCCAGCACCCGACGGGACAGGTTTTCCAGCACCACCGGGGCGCCGGCCAGCTCGGCCGCCTGGCGTACCACCTCGGTGGTCTCCGCGCCCTCCACGGACAGCTCGGTGAACCGCTGGTGGATCTCCTCGGTCGCCCGCAGCTCGGCCAGCTGGGCGTCCACGATCAGGGCGTGCACCGCCTCGGTGATCAGCACGAACGGGGTTTCCCGGCGCAGCTCCACCAGCGGCAGCCCGCGCCGGTGCGCGGCCGCGGCCATCACCTTCGGCACCCCGCCGTGGTAGCGGCGGCCGAGCTCCACCACCAGGCCGGAGACGCCGACCTCGGCCAGGTCGGCGATGAAGGCCCGCACGCCGGCGTCGTCGGCGGGCAGCCCGATCCCGGTGGTCAGCACCAGCTCACCGCCGCGCAGCAGGCTGGCGATGTCCGGCACCTCGGTGACATGCACCCAGCGGACCGGCCGGTCCAGGCCCTCCTCGGCGGCGACCACCCGGGGTCCGCCGTGCCGCACCGGGTCGAGCGCCAGCACCTCACGGACGGTCGGGAACACCCGCAGAACGTTACCGGGGCGACCGGCACAATGCCCGGTGTGCCAACAACGGAGATCATGGACCCGGACGACGAGCGGATCGCCGACTACCGGGCGCTGACCGATGTCGAGCTGCGGACCCGGTGGGAGCCACCGAACGGCCTGTTCATCGCCGAGGGCGAGCTGGTCATCGGGCGGGCCCTGCGGGCCGGCTACCGGCTACGGTCGGTGCTGGTCGACGCCAAACGGGTCGACCAGCTCGCCGACCTGCCGCCGGACGCGACGGTCTACGCGGCGACCCCGGCGGTGCTGGAGTCGATCACCGGATTCCACGTGCACCGAGGGGTGCTCGCCTCGTTCCACCGCCGGGCCCTGCCGACCCTGGACGAGGTGCTCGACCGGGCCCGCCGGCTGGTCGTCTGCGAAGGGATCAACACACACACCAATGTGGGTGCCCTGTTCCGCAGCGCGGCGGCGCTCGGCATGGACGCCGTGGTCCTCTCCCCCACCTGCGCGGATCCGCTGTACCGGCGGTCGGTGCGGGTCAGCATGGGCGAGGTTTTCGCGGTGCCGTACGCCCGGGCGGCGGCCTGGCCGGCGGCGTTGGCCACCGTCCGTACCGCCGGGTTCCGGCTGCTCGCGATGACCCCGGCCCCGGACGCGGTGCCGGTGCAGCGGCTGGACACCACCGCCCGGGCCCGGCCGGCGCTGCTGCTCGGCGCCGAAGGGCCGGGGCTGAGCACCGCAGCGGTCCAGGCCGCCGACGTACGGGTGGCGGTGCCGATGCGGCGTGGCGTCGACTCGCTCAACGTAGCGACGGCGGCGGCGGTCGCCTTCTGGGAGCTGTGCCGCGACGACCCGGCCTAGTGGCCGCTCGACGGCCCGTGCACGCTGGGCACCATCCGGCCGGCGGACCAGGCCAGACCGATCCCGGCGGTCAGGGTGAGAACCGCGCCGACGGTCTGCAGCGGACCGGAGAGCAGCCCGACGAGACCGAGCAGCGGGGACGCGACGATCAGCAGCCAGCCGTCGAGCCGGTTGAACAGCTCCGAACGCAGTACCGCGGCACCGGCGAGCAGCCAGCCGAAGCTGTACAGTGCGGCGCCGACCAGGGCGATCGACCGGGCCGACGTACCGTAGATGGTCGTGCCGTCGGGCAGCCCGACGAACGGCACCGTCAGCGCCGTACCGGCCAGGCCGACCAGCAGCGCCGAAACGGCGGTGCCCCGGCTGCGGGCGGCGGCGTGGATCCCGGCGACCGCCACCAGCGCGACCAGCCCCAGCCAGCTGGCGATCACCCAGGAGACCAGGTACGCCGGCCGGCCGTCGACCAGGTCGGGTGCCGGGCCGCCGCCGCGCAGCCCGCTCAGGCTGCCGATCCCGAAGGCGATCGCGTACAGCGGCAACGTCCAGATGGCGACCCGGCTGAATCGGCGGATCGACCACGCCCAGGCGGCGTTGGTGGCCGGGCCGGCCGGGGTGTTCTCCGGTGCGGCGGCGGCCACCACGGCGACCCCGGCGTCGCTGCGGGAGACCACCCGTACCGGGCCGGACCGGCCGGCGTTGGACGCGGTGGTCCGGGGCCGGGTGTTCCTGACGGCACGCGTCACGGTGTCGCCTCCCCGCGCTGCGGGGCCGCACCGGGCCCCGTCGGCTGTGCTCACTGACCGACCGATCGTGACAGCCGACGGCGGCGGTACGCGCGGGTTCCTCGGATTTCCACCGGTCGGGTCAGCTGATCCACGGCCGGGACCGGTTCGGTGCCGGCCGTGGATCAGCTGCGTTCGGCCTGCGGGCGTTGCTGCTCGGAGTTCAGCTCGCCGAGCAGCTCGGAGGCGGGCACCGGCTCGGGTGCGGGCAGCCCGGCCGGCCGGGCCTTGGCGCCACCGGTCGCCGTACCGCCGCTGGTGACCTGCTCGGCGGCCCGCACCTCGTCGTTGACCCGCTGCGCCTCGGCGGCGGCGGCCTCGGCCGCCTCGGCCGCCTCCCGCTCCACGGCGCTGGAGTCGACCTGCTGCGACGGCGCGTCGCCGACCATCTGGCTGAGCCCGCCGAGCGCCCCGCCCAGACCTTCGAGGGCCTTGGTCATCTCGGCCGGGACGATCCACATCTTGTTGGACTGGCCGTTGGCGATCTGCGGCAGCGCCTGCAGGTACTGGTAGGCGAGCACCTTCTGGCTCGGGTTGGCCTGGTGGATTGCGTCGAAGACGGTCCGGATGGCCTTCGCCTGGCCTTCGGCCTGCAGGATCCGAGCCTGCCGGTCACCGTCGGCGCGCAGCACCGCAGCCTGCTTCTCGCCCTCGGCGCCGAGGATCTGCGACTGCTTGTGCCCCTCGGCGGTGAGGATCGCGGCGCGGCGGTCCCGCTCGGCGCGCATCTGCTTCTCCATCGAGTCGCGGATGCTCGGCGGCGGCTCGATCGCCTTGATCTCCACCCGGGTCACCTTGATGCCCCACCGGCCGGTGGTCTCGTCCAGCACGCCGGACAGGTGCTGGTTGATCTCCTCACGGCTGGTCAGCGCGCGCTCCAGGTCGAGCGAGCCGATGACGTTGCGCAGCGTGGTGACGGTGAGCTGCTCGATCGCCTGCAGGAAGTTGGCGATCTCGTAGGTGGCGGCCCGGGGGTCGACGACCTTGAAGTAGAGGACGGTGTCGATCGACACCACCAGGTTGTCCGAGGTGATCACCGGTTGGGGCGGAAAGCTGACCACCTGTTCCCGCATGTCGACCTTGGCCCGTACGGTGTCGACGAACGGGACGAGCAGGTTGAGACCGGGAGTCAGGGTGCGCTGGTACCGGCCGAGCCGTTCGACCAGGTCCATCCGCTGCTGCGGAACGATTCGCACCGCCCGAATGAGGGTTATCACCGTGATCAGGGCGACCGCCCCGACCAGCACCGCGATCACTAAGTCCATCGTCGTTCACCTTCTCGGCTCGGGATGTTGATACCGGCTCGGGGTGTTCATGCCGGTCCGCCGCCGGTGAGGTCGTCCCGCCAGACCAGCGCGGTGACGCCCTTGACCTGGATCACCTGTACCCGTTCGCCGGGGGCGAAGACCTGGGTGCCGTCGTATGAGCGGGCGCTCCACAACTCGCCATCGATCTTGACCTGGCCACCGTCGGCGTCCACCCGCTCCAGCACCAGCGCCGACGCGCCCTCGATCGCCTGTACACCGAACGGCTCTTCGCCCGCGCTGAGCGCGGACTGCCGGTGCCGCTGAATGACCGGCCGGACGGCGACCACGGTCAGTGCCGAGACGGCGGCGAAGACCAGTGCCTGGGCGGCGACCGGGGCGCCGAGGGCGGCGGCGATCGCCGCGGCGAACGCGCCGGCGGCGAACATGACGAGGAACAGCGTCGCGGTGAACAATTCCGCGACCGCCAGCACGACGCCCAATACGATCCACAGGACGGGTTCCACACACCGATCGTGACACGTAGGCGCACCACCGGCGACCCGGGGACCGACAAATCGGGCAGCTATCGCCGCACCGAGCCCAACCCATCCACCCTGAGTCACCATCCTGCCCACCTGAGTCACGAGCAAGGAGCATGTACGCGTGTCCGCACCCCTGTCCCCCGACACCATCAGCATGATCGACACCACGGTCGCCGAGACCCAGTCGTACGGCCGGGTGCCCTCCGTCGTCCTCGGCGTGCTCCGGGACCGTCGGCTGGAGCACGTCGCGTCCGCCGGTGACCACCCGACACCCCACCCCGACCTGCAGTACCGGATCGGCTCGATCACCAAGACCTTCACCGCCACCCTGGTACTGCGGCTGCGCGACGCCGGCCGGCTCGACCTCGACGACCGGCTTCGCGACCACCTGCCCGACGTCCCGTTCGAGCGGACCACCCTGCGTCAGCTCCTCGGCCACGCCGCCGGGCTGCAACGCGAACCGGACAGCGACGGCTGGTGGGAACGTATGACCGGCACCGACGTCGCCACCCTGCTGGCCGGGCTCAAACCGGAGAAGGTGGCCTTCCCGCCGCACCGCACGTACCACTACTCGAACCTGGCGTACGGGCTGCTCGGCGCCGCCCTGCAGCGGATCACCGGCACGCCGTGGGCCGAACTGGTCGCCACCGACCTCCTCGGCCCGCTCGGCATGACCCGCACCACCTACCACCCCACCGCCCCGTACGCCGCCGGCTACGTGGTGCACCCGTGGCACGGCACGTTGCGGGAGGAGCCGCGTACCGACACCGGAGCGATGGCCCCCGCCGGGCAGCTCTGGTCCACCGTCGCCGACCTGAGCCGGTGGGCGGCGTTCCTCGCCGACCCGGACCCGGCGGTGCTGGACCCCGACACGATGGCGGAGATGTGCCTACCGGTGGCGATCAACGACCCGCAGCGGTGGACCGGCGGCCACGGGCTCGGCCCCGAGCTGTACCGGGTCGGGGAGCGGGTCTTCGCCGGGCACGGCGGTTCGATGCCCGGCTACGTCGCGCTGCTCGCCGTACACCGCGCCACCGGCACCGGCGTGGTCACTTTCGCCAACTCGTACGGCTTCGCCCGGGGCACCATCCGTGAGCTGGGGTTGCGGGTGCTGGCCGGGGTGCTCGACCGGGAACCGGCCGCGCCGCGTCCGTGGCGGCCGGGCACCCTGCCGCCGCCGGAGATCGACGCCATCTGCGGGCGGTGGTGGTGGATGGGACGGGAGATGCAGGTCTCCTGGGACGCCGACGCCGCCGAGCTGGTCCTCACCCTGCTCGGGCCGGTGCGGCCGGTGACGTCGCGGTTCGTCGCGGCGGGTGCGGACCGCTGGCGGGGCCGCAGCGGCGCCCAGCAGGGCGAGATCCTCACCGTACGGCGTGGACCGAGCGGCATCCCGACGGCGCTGGACCTGGCCACCTTCGTCCTCACCCGTGACCCGGACGACCTCGGCTGACCGGACGACCTCGGCTGCGCGGCCGCCGGCTCACTGCGACGGTACGGTGACGAAGTCGATCAGCCGCTCCATCGCGTTGATCAGCGGCGTCTCCACGTCCTGGTAACTGTGCACACTGGACAGGATACGACGCCACAGCTGTGCCGGATCGGCCACGCCGACCGCCGCGCAGACGCCTTCCTTCCACGGCTGTCCGGGCGGGATCCGGGGCCACTGCCGCAACCCGATCCGGTCCGGTCTGACCGCCTGCCACACGTCCACATACGGATGTCCGGTGACCAGCACGTACGGCGAGGTGATCCCGGCGACGACCCGGCTCTCCTTGGACCCGGGGACCAGGTGGTCGACCAGCACGCCGAGCCGGCGTTGCGGGCCGGGCGCGAAACCGGCCACCGCGGCGGCCAGGTCGTCGATGCCGTCCAACGGTTCGACGACGACGCCCTCGACCCGCAGGTCGTCGCCCCAGATTCGCTCGATGAGCGCGGCGTCGTGCACCCCCTCCACCCAGATCCGGCTGGCCTGGGCGACCCGGGCCGGCCGGTGGTCGACCGCGACCGAACCGGAGGCGGTGCGCTGCCGCTGCTGCGGCGCCGGTAGCCGGGGCGGCCGGCGCAGCGTCACCGGCTGGCCGTCGAGCAGGAAACCGGCCGGGACCAGCGGGAAGTGCCGCCGGCGGCCGTGCCGGTCCTCCAGCGTCACCGCGCCGGACTCGAAGCCGACGACCGCGCCGCAGAAACCGGAGTCGGCGTCCTCCACCACGAGGTCCGGCTCGGCGTCGACCTCCGGCACCACCCGACGGCGGCGCCAGTTGCCCGCCAACACGTC
The DNA here is from genome assembly GCF_048060215.1 of Micromonospora sp. LOL_021. Taxonomy (NCBI): domain Bacteria; kingdom Bacillati; phylum Actinomycetota; class Actinomycetes; order Micromonosporales; family Micromonosporaceae; genus Micromonospora; species Micromonospora sp. LOL_021. Next base: position 38,723 of record NZ_JBHMIN010000045.1, read on the forward strand.
GTCGCCGTACCGCCGGTCACCGCCCACGTCGCGCAGGCTAACCGCACCGGCCGGCGGTGGCCCGCCGACGCGCCGACCGGACACCCCCCGACGGTGACCTGCCGCCTGGTGTCGAGACAACCGGCAGCGCGGCACGTACCCTAGCGTGCATGTCCCCCGCAGCAGGCGCGGCGACCCTCGCGACGCGCCGCTCCAGCCGGTTCGTGGCCTGGGTGCGCGCGTGGCGCGCCGGCCTGGTGCCGTACGACGAGATAGCCGACGAGATAGCCGGCGACGAGGAGCATCTGGTCGCCGACGCACCCGGTGCCTGGACCGACCTGCCGTTACGCGACGCGCTGTCCTGCTTCGCGAAGCTGCCGCCGGACGAGATCCGGCTGGCGTTGCCGGCCCCCGGCGACCCGCGTGGCCTGCCCGGTCCGGGTGAGTTCACCGGTGCCGCGCTGCTGGCCGGCGAGGCGGTGGTGGCGCGCGGGCTGGGCGTCATCCCCGAAGTACGCTCGCACACGTCCGGGTCCGGGGTCACCTTCGAGACGGTGCTGTGGCGGATCTACCCGCTGCCGCAGGAGCTGCCCGCCGCCGGGCACGCCGGGCCGAGCGCCGCCGAAGCCGAGGCCGAGTTGTCCACCGCGCTGGCCGAGACGACCACGGCGCTGACCCGTCTGGACGTCGCTCACTGGCGGCCGGAGCTGGCCGGGGCGTTGGCCGCGCTGCGCCGCCCGGACGGCGGGATGGACCTGCCGCCCGGTTTCGATCCGCGGGCCCGCCGGCTGTTCGCCCGGGCCAGTGTGCTGGACCAGGTGCTGGCGCTCGCCGAGCACGTCGCCCCCGGCGGCGCCGTCAACGGCTACGAGGCCCAGCAGCGCGACGCCGCGCTGCGGCCGCTGACCACCGCCTGCCGACGGGCGCTGGTCGCCGCCTGCAACGCCCCGCTGCGGCCCTGACTCCCGTTCGCAGTCCTTGACGGTGCGGTGGCGTCAGATCTCGTCGATCAGGTCGGCCACCGACGGGACCACCCGCGACGGCCGGTACGGGTAGCGGTCGATGTCGGTACGGCTGCTGATCCCGGTGAGCACCAGGATCGTCTGCAGCCCCGCCTCCAGTCCGCAGAGCACGTCGGTGTCCATCCGGTCACCGATCATCGCGGTGCTCTCCGAATGCGCGTCGATCGTGTTCAACGCCGAACGCATCATCATCGGGTTCGGCTTGCCGACGAAGTACGGCTCCACCCCGGTCGCCTTCGAGATCATCGCCGCGACCGAGCCGGCCGCCGGCAGCGCGCCCTCGGTCGACGGCCCGGTCGGGTCCGGGTTGGTGCAGATGAACCGGGCACCGCCGTTGATCAGCCGGACCGCCTTGGTGATCGCCTCGAAGCTGTAGGTGCGGGTCTCCCCCAGCACCACGTAGTCCGGGGCGTAGTCGGACAGGATGTAGCCGACCGCGTGCATCGCCGTGGTCAGCCCGGCCTCACCGATGACGTACGCGGTGCCGCCCGGCCGCTGGTCGGCGAGAAACTGCGCGGTGGCCAGCGCCGCCGTCCAGATTGCCTGCTCCGGCACGTCGAAACCCATCCGGGTGAGCCGGGCCTGCAGGTCGCGGGGGGTGTAGATGGAGTTGTTGGTCAGCACCAGGAAGGGTTTGCCGGAGGAGCGCAGCCGGTTGATGAACTCCGGCGCCCCGGGGACCGGTTGGCCCTCGTGCACCAGCACACCGTCCATGTCGGTCAGCCAACTCTCGACGGGCTTACGGTCGGTCACGGGGATCTCCGGGGGGTGGAAGAGGCAATGCAGCAGTTCACCGGGCAGGTGTCCCAGACCGGCAGCGTACCGAGCCGCGCCCGGGTGAGGGCGCCGTCCGGGCGCAGCCGCTCCGACACCAGGTCCCGGACCATCGACACGAAGGCCGGGTGGGTGCCGGGGCTGGCCGCCCGGGCGTACGCCAGACCAAGCTCCTTGGCGGTCGCCGCCGCCTCGGTGTCCAGGTCCCAGACCACTTCGAGGTGGTCGGAGACGAAGCCGATCGGGCTGACCACCACCGCGTCGACCCCCTGACCGGCGAGTTCACGCAGGTGGTCGTTGACGTCCGGCTCCAGCCAGGGCACCTGCGGCGGCCCGGACCGGCTCTGCCAGACCAGGTCGTACGGCAGCTCCGGGGCGGCGTCGGCGGCGACCAGCCGGGCGGTCTCGGCCAGCTGGGCCTGGTAACGCCCGCCCTCCGGGCCGGCGGCGGCCGCCGCGCTGGTCGGGACCGAATGGGCGGTGAACACCAGCCGGGTACGCCGACGCAGCGCCGGGTCGATGGTGCCCAGCGCGGCCCGGACCGCTTCGACGTGCGGGCCGACGAATCCGGGATGGTCGTGGAACTGCCGCAGCTTGTCGATCACCGGGGCGTCGGGGCCGACCGCGGCCCGCGCCGCCGCGATGTCCTCCTGGTACTGCCGGCACGACGAGTAGCCGCCGTAGGCGCTGGTGGCGAAGGCGAGGGCGCGGCGGACCCCGTCGTCGCGCATCCGGGCCACCGTGTCGGCCAGCATCGGATGCCAGTTGCGGTTGCCCCAGTAGACCGGCAGGTCGAGCCCGTGGGCGGCGAAGTCGGCGCGGATCGCGGCCAGCAACTCCCGGCACTGCTGGTTGATCGGCGACACGCCGCCGAAGTGCTGGTAATGCTCGGCGACCTCGGCCAGCCGTTCCGGCGGCACGTTGCGGCCCCGGGTCACGTTGCGCAGGAAGGGCAGCACGTCCTGCGGACCTTCCGGGCCGCCGAACGACAGCAGAACCAGTGCGTCGTACGCCATGGGCCCTATTGTTCCTGGTCGGGCCGGACCCAGCGGCGGCGCATCCCGAAGATCAGGCGCCGATGGCGTGGAAGCCGCCGTCGACGTGCACGATCTCACCGGTGGTCGCCGGGAACCAGTCCGACAGCAGCGCCAGGCAGGCCCGCGCCGCCGGCTCCTGATCGGTCAACTGCCAGCCCAGCGGCGCCCGCTCGGTCCAGGCCTGCTCGAAGGCCTCGAAGCCGGGGATCGACTTGGCCGCCATGGTACGCAGCGGGCCGGCGGAGACCAGGTTGCTGCGGATGCCCTTCGGTCCCAGGTGCAGCGCCAGGTAGCGGGACGCGGACTCCAGACCGGCCTTGGCGACCCCCATCCAGTCGTAGACCGGCCAGGCCAAAGTGGCGTCGAAGGTCAGCCCGACGACCGCGCCGCCGGGACGCATCAGCGGCAGCGCCGCCATCGCCAGCGACTTGTACGAGAAGGTGGAGATGTGCAGCGCGGTGGCCACGTCGTCCCAGGGTGCGTCGAGGAACCCGCCACCGAGGCAGCTCTGCGGGGCGAACCCGATCGAGTGCACCACCCCGTCGAGGCCGTCGACGTGTCCGCCGACCTTGTCGGCCAGGCCGGCCAGGTGCTCCGGGTTGGTCACGTCGAGCTCGATCACCGGCGCCTCGGCCGGCAGCCGCTTGGCGATCCGCTCCACCAGCGACATCCGGCCGAACCCGGTGAGCACCACGGTGGCGCCGTTCTCCTGGGCGAGCTTCGCCACCGAGAAAGCGATCGACTGGTCGGTGATGACGCCGGTGACGAGCAGCCGCTTACCGGCCAGCAGTGCGGACACAGGTTTCTCCGTTCGGTGTTCGGTAGCCAGGTCGGGTCGGTGCGGTATCGCGGTCGGTACGGCGCGAGGTCAGTGCCCCATGCCGAGGCCGCCGTCGACGGGAATGACCGCCCCGCAGATGTAACCGGCGGAGTCGCCGGCGAGCCACGTCACCGCGGCGGCCACTTCGTCGGCGGTGGCGAACCGGCCCGCCGGGATGGCCTTGCGGTACTCAGCCTTGCGCTCCTCGGGCAGCGCCGCCGTCATGTCGGTCTCCACGTAGCCGGGGGCGACGACGTTGGCGGTGATGTTGCGTCCGCCGAGTTCGCGGGTGATCGACCGGGCCATGCCGACCAGGCCGGCCTTGCTCGCCGCGTAGTTGACCTGACCGGGCGAGCCGAGCAGGCCGACCACCGACGAGATGAAGATCAGCCGGCCCCAGCGGGCCCGCAGCATCTTCGTCGAAGCGCGCTTGGCGCAGCGGTACGCACCGGTCAGGTTGGTGTCCAGCACCGAGGTGAACTGCTCCTCGGACATTCGCAGCAGCAGCGTGTCGTCGGTGACGCCGGCGTTGGCGACCAGCACCTCGACCGGCCCGAGCTCGGCTTCGACCGCGCCGAAGGCCTGGTCGACCGAGTCGGCGTCGGTGACGTCGCAGCGTACGCCGAACAGGCCGGCCTGCTCGTCGAAGCCGGACCGGTAGGTGACCGCGACTCGGTCGCCCTGCTTCGCGAACGTCTGCGCGATCGCCAGGCCGATGCCCCGGTTACCGCCGGTGACCAGTACGGTGCGGGCCACGTTCCCCCCTCGTCGTCGATGATCCGGCCTTGGAGACTAGGTGCTACCGCCGGGTAAGCAGTAACCCGGGGGTACTACCCCTGTGGTGTCATGACACCAGGTCGGTCCGGTCGTAGCCTCACAGTGGTGAACGGCGGGACGGTCCAGCAGGTGCGGCAGGCGCTGCGGCACCTGGTCGTCGGGCCGGACTTCCCGCCGCCACCGGCCCTGCCGACGGACAGCCGCAGGCGTGCCGTCGGCTGGTGGCTGGCGTTCGCCCTGTTCCTCGTCGTCAGCGTCGTCGCCGCCTTCGACCAGCAGGGCACCGGCCTGCTGCCCGCGCCGGTCGGGCTGATCCTCGGCTTCGTCACCGTCGCACCGGCGGCACTCGCCTATCACCGGCCACTGTGGGCCTGGCGGATCTCGATCCTCCTGCTGTTCTTCGGCGCCGTCTGGCACCTCTACCCCGGCCCGGAACCGTGGAGCCTGTTCCAGGTCCTGGCGCTGCTGTTCGTGCTGGCGATGCTCGCCGGCCGGGCCGAGCTAGCCGTCTCGGCGGCGGCGGGAGCCGTCACGGCAGTGCCCGTGCTGGTGTTCGTCGCCCCGAACCCCGGCCTCTGGCTGCTCGCCGTCCTGGCGGTGGTCGTCGCGGCGATGGACCAGGTGCGCCGGCGACGCGTCAGCCAGCATGCCCTCGCCAGCCAGACCGTCGTCACCCAGCAGGAGCAGCAGCGGCGGGCTGTGCTGGAGGAACGCGCCCGGATCGCCCGCGAGATGCACGACGTCGTCGCCCACCACATGTCGATGATCGCCGTCCAGGCGGAGACCGCGCCGTACCGGCTGACCGCAATGACCGAGCCGACCCGTGACGAGTTCACCGCGATCGCCGGTGCCGCCCGCTCGGCGCTGGGCGACATGCGCCGGCTGCTCGGGGTGCTGCGCAGTGAGACCGAACAGGCGCACCGCGCACCGCAACCCGGGCTGGGTGACATCGCCACGATGGTGGAGGCAACCCGCCGGGCCGGCCTCGACGCCGAGCTGGTGGCGGACCCGCGACTCGACCGGGTCGCGGTGGCCGGACCGGTCGGGCTGGCGGCGTTCCGGATCGTGCAGGAGGCGCTGGCCAACGCCGGCCGGCACGCACCGGGCGCGGCGGTACGGGTGGAGCTACGCGCCGGAGCCGACCAGCTGATGATCCGGGTCGGCAACGGGCCGGCCACGCTGGCCGCCGGTGCGGAACGGTCCATCGGCGGCCACGGCGTCGTCGGCATGCGGGAACGGGCCGAGCTACTCGGCGGAAGCTTCGCGGCCGGCCCGGACGGCAGGTCCGGTTTCGTGGTCACCGCCGGGTTGCCGTACCGGACGACCGACACCGACGCCCGCACCGACGCGGCCCGCGACGCCGGCCCGGACATCGGCCGGCCGGGTAGCGTGCCCGACGACGACCGAAGGACAAAATGATCAAAGTGCTGATCGCCGACGACCAGGCGATGGTCCGGCAGGGTTTCGGTGCGCTGCTCGGCGCCCAACCGGACCTGGTGGTGGTCGGTGACGCCGCCAACGGTGCCGACGCGGTCAGCGCGGCCCGCCGGCTCGACCCCGACGTGGTGCTGATGGACGTACGGATGCCGGTGCTGGACGGGCTCGCCGCCACCCGGCAACTGCTCGACGGACGGTCCCGCGACGAACCGCCCCGGGTGCTCATCCTCACCACGTTCGACCTCGACGACTACGTCTACGAGGCGCTGCGCGCCGGGGCCAGCGGGTTCCTGCTCAAGGACGCGCCGGCGGCCGACCTGGTCAACGCGGTACGGGTGGTGGCCGCCGGGGACGGACTGTTGTCACCGTCGGTCACCCGCCGGCTGATCGCCGAGTTCGCGACCCGCCCCGGGCAGCACCGTCCCCGACCGGTGTCGCTGACCTCACTGACCGACCGGGAGACCGAGGTGCTGCGGTTGATCGCCCGGGGCCGGTCCAACGGCGAGATCGCCGCCGACCTGGTCGTGGCCGAGCAGACCGTCAAGACCCACGTCGGACGGATCCTCAGCAAACTCGCAGTCCGCGACCGGGCACAGGCGGTGGTCGTCGCGTACGAGTCCGGTCTGGTCACCGCCGGCGAATAGCTCCCCGGTAGCACGCCGGTTCTGGCTCTACGGCACGACGCGGCGCGACCCGTCGCCACCGCAGGCTCACCGGTATGCGTATCCGACTGATCGTCCTCGCGACGTTGTGCGGCGTCACCCTGGGCACCGCGCCGACCGGGCCCGACGAACCGTGGCCGGACACCACTGGCCGGCGGTTCCTGGCCTTCGACACCAGCGGCGACGGCACCGCCGTCGAAGTGGTTGGCGACCTGGCGACCAGCCGCCGGATCGCGGTGCTGGTGCCCGGTACGGACAACACGCTGGCCACCTTCGACCGTGGCCTCGACGGGGTCACCCACCGCGCCCCGGCGGTGCAGGCCCGGGTGCTGTACGGGGCGGCGCACCGCCGCGAACCGCGTACCGCCGTGGTGGCCTGGCTCGGCTACGACCCGCCGGAGGGGTTCGGACCGGCCGCGCTGCGCTGGGACCGGGCCGAGGACGGCGCGGCCGCGCTGGTCGATTTCGTCGCCGACCTGTGCCGGCGGCGCCCGGCCGCCTCCGTCGTGGTCGTCGGGCACAGCTACGGCGCGCTCGTCGCCGGGCTGGCCGCGGCGCGGCTCGACGGCTGCGTCACCGACCTGGTCGCGCTCGGCGCGCCCGGGATGGGTGCGCCGCACGTCGACGATCTGGGCACCTCGGCCCGGGTCTGGCAGGCCACCGCCGCCGACGACTGGATCCGGCGGGTGCCGGCGGTACGGCTGGCCGGGTTCGGCCACGGCACGGCACCGGCGACGCCGTCGTTCGGCGCCCGGCCGCTGCCCACCGACGGCGTCGCCGGACACGACGGCTACCTGCTGCCGGGCAGCGGCACCCTGGACGCGCTCGCCGACCTGGTCGCCGGTGGCCCGGCTGGTTCCGTCACGCAGGCGATGGCGGTGGCCCGGTGAACGGGCCGCAGACCACGGTGAACGGGCCGCAGACGGAGCCGGCGGCGACGTCACAGCGGGAGCCGGTCGTCGACCTGATCCGGGCGCTCGCCGTCGTCGGCGTCGTCGCCGGCCACTGGTGGGTCACCGCCGTGGTACTGACCGACGACGGGGTGCTGCAGACCGCCAGCCCGCTGACCGATATGTCGTGGCTGAGCCCGCTGACCTGGCTGGCGCAGACCCTCGGCCTGCTGTTCTTCGCCGCCGGGTTCGCCGCCGCGCGCAGCAGCAGCAACCCGGCCGGCCGGGCCGGGGCCCGCCCTGGTGGGCTCCGGACGCCCGGTGGCATCCGAGGGCTTCGCGGACCGCTGACCGGCCTGGCCGGGGGTCTGACGGTGGCGCTGGCGGTCGGCTACCTCGCCGGTGCGCCGACCGGCAGCCTGGTGACCGTCGCGACGCTCACGGTCAGTCCGTTGTGGTTCCTCGTGGTGCTGCTGGTCCTGCGGGCGGTCAGCGGACCGCTGCTGCGCGGTCTCCGGCAGGGTCCGGAACGGACGCTGGTGATCGTGACGCCGCTGGTGACGGCGACACTCACCGTGGTCACCGCCGCCGACGTCGGGCACCTGCCGCCGGTGCTCGCCGTGTTCGCCGCCTGGCTGATGCCGTTCCTCGCCGGGCTGCTGATAACCGAGTACGGTCCACCGCCGGCACGCTGCGCGGTGGGTCTGCTGGTCGGCGGCGTGGCGGTGCTGACCGTGCTGACCGTCGTCGGTGGGTATCCGGCCAGCGCGGTCGGCGTACCGGGGCAGATCCGGTCGAACCTGAACCCGCCGTCGCTGGCGACGCTGGCGTTGGTGGCCGCGCAGGTCGGTGCGGCCGCACTGGCGGTCCGGTGGCTGCGAGGGCGGATCGACACCACCGTCCGGTGGTGGTCGGTGGTCGCGGCGGTGAACCGGCACGCGCTCGGCGTCTACCTGTGGCACCAGCCGGTACTCGTCGGGCTGACGGTCGCCGCGCTGTGGCTTGCCGGCGGTACCGCGGTCGCCGGGGTACACACCGCGCCGGAGCATCCCGGGTGGCTGGTCGACCGGGCCGTCTACCTGCCGGTTCTCGCCGTCGCGCTGATCACGTTGCTGCGGATTGTGCCGACCCGCCGGCCCGGGTGTACGCTCTTGCCCGGTTTAACGGCCGGACGACCTGTGGAGGTGATCGCTGTGCGAGATAGCGATCCTCCTAGTCGTCGCCGGGCCACCGGTCGAGCGCGCTGAGGTCGGCGCGGCTCCCGGTGCGCCCGTGCGATCTGCCCGTGTCGCCCGTCAGCCCGCCCGCCGGTCACCCTCATCCACAGGTGGCCGGCCCGTCGCCGGAGTCCACCCTCGATGAACCGTTACGTCGCACCGCTGGGGTTCACCCTGGCCGCCGTCTGGATCGCCGTCATCTTCGTGCTGGCCAGCGGCGCACGGTGACGGGTCCCGGCCGACGGCGGGTGTCCGTCGCCCGCCGGGCCGGGCCCTGTCACCTGCTGGTCCGGTCGGGCCGTCTCACGGCAGCCGCGAGGTCCACAGCAGACTGAGTACCGCCGCGCCCAACGCCAGCAGCAACGCCAAGGCCGCGTACCACTGGGTTATCTCCCGGGGCACGGTCCGCTGCCCGATCGACGAGCCCATGTCCTCGTACACCTGGTTGAGCTCGCCGACCGACGCCGCCTCGTAGAAGAAGCCGTTGGTCGCCTCGGCCAGCTCGGCCAACGCGAACCGGTCCACCGGCACCCGCTGCACCTGGTTACCGATCTGCACCTGGCCGTCGTCGGTGCCGAACGCGATCGTCGACACCGGTACGTTGGCCGCCGACGCCGCCGCGGCGGCCTCCTCGACCGACCGGCCCGAGGTGCGGTAGCCGTCCGACAACAGCACGATCCGGGCCGGCGGCGGGCCCTGCGCACCGTCGGTCGGCACCAGCCGGATCGCCTCCAACGAGGTGAACACCGCCTCGCCGGTGGCGGTGGCCTCGGCCAGCACCAGACCGTCGATCGCCTGGGACACCGCGGCCCGGTCCTTGGTCGGCGAGACCAGCACGTTCGCCGACTTGGCGAACGCGACCAGCCCGATGTTGTAGCCCTCCGGCAGCTCCGCGACGAACTCCTTCGCCGCCTGCTGGGCCGCCTCGATCCGGCTGGGGGTCACGTCGTCGGCCTCCATCGACAGCGACACGTCGATGGCGAGCATGACGGTGGCCCGCTCCAGCGACTCCTCGGTGTCGATCGACGGCCGGGCCAGCGCCGACGCCAACACCAGCAGACTCAGCAGGAAGGCCCCGGCGGCCAGGTGACGGCGCCAGCCGAGGCCGCGCGGGGCCAGCGTGCGCAGCAGGTCCACGTTGGTGAACCGGACCGCGTACGCCTTGCGGCGGAACTGACGCCACACGTACATCCCGGCGATCGCCAGGACCGGCAGCAGGGCGAGCAGCCACCAGGGCTGCAGGAAACGGATCATCGAGCTTCGCTTTCCGGGCGCGGGGTGGGGGCCGGGCGGGCGATGCCACGGGTACGGGCGTGCCGCTGCCCGGCGACGAACCGGACGATGTCCAACAGCCAGTCCGAGTCGGTCCGCAGCCGCAGGTGGGCCGCGCCGGCACCGCGCAGGGTCTGCGCGATCGCCGCCCGCTGGGCCCCGGCCGCCTCGGCGTACCGCCGGCGCAGCCGTGGATCGGCGGTCTGCACCTCGTGCAGCGTGCCGGTCTCCGGGTCGGCCACGGTCAGCACGCCGGCGTCGGGCAGCTCCAGTTCACGCGGATCGACCACCTCGACGGCGAGGACGTCATGGCGGACCGCGAGTTTGCGGACCGGCCGGCCCCACTGCTGCGGCGGGGCCAGGAAGTCGGAAATCACCACGGCGACGCCACGGCGACGCGGCGGCCGGTTCAGCATGTCGATCAGGGCGCCGAGGTCACTGCGGCCGGGTCGGGACTGGGTGCCGGCGATCGCCCGCAGCAGCCCGTGCGCCTCCTTGCGGCCGGTCCGCGCCGGCAGCCGGGTGAGGACGCCGCCGAGCGCCGGATCACCGGTGCCGATCACCGCGCCGACCCGGTTGCCGCCCCGCGCGGTCAGGTGCACCATCGCCGCCGCCGCCGAGACGGCCAGGTCCCGCTTGAGACACCGGGCGGTACCGAAGTCCAGGCTGGCCGACAGGTCCACCGCCACCCAGGCTTCCAGCTCCCGGTCGGCGACGGTACGCCGTACATGCGGCACGGTGGTCCGGGCCGTCACCGGCCAGTCCATCCGGCGTACGTCGTCGCCGGGCCGGTACTCGGTCGACTCACCGGCCTCGCTGCCCGGACCGGGCAGCAGCCCCACGTAGTCGCCCTGCAGCAGGCCGTCGAGCTTGCGGGTGACGGTCAGGTAGAGCCGGGACAGCACCGCCTCCGCCCGGCCCGAGCTCGGCGCCGCAGCGGTCACTGCGACTGCCCGGGCCAGCCGGCACCACCGGGCGGGCCGGGCACCGCGGCGGCCGGCGCGGCCTGTCCCGTCGGTCCCGCCGGCTGCGGCGTCGCGTTCTGCCGGGGGGCGACCGACGGCAGCGGCACCATCTGCATGATCCGCCCGACGACGTGGTCGGCGGGTACGTCGTCGGCGAGCGCGTCGTAGCTGAGCACCAGCCGGTGGCGCAGGATGTCCGGCGCGATGTCCTGCACGTCCTGCGGCAACGCGTAGTCGCGCCCGCGCAGCAGCGCCAACGCCCGGGTGGCCCGCACGATGCCCAGCGAGGCACGCGGGCTGGCCCCGTACTGGATCAGCTGCGCGACGTCCGGCATGCCGTGCTCGGCCGGCGCCCGGGTGGCCAGCACCAGGCGGACGGTGTAGTCGACCAGCGCGTTGTGCACGAACACCTTGTCCGCCTTGCGCTGCAGGTCGACCAGGTCGGTGGGTTTGAAGATGACGCTCGGCTGCGGTGCCTCCACCCCCATTCGGTAGACGATCTCCCGCTCCTCCGCGTCGGTCGGATAGCCCACCACGATCTTCATCAGGAACCGGTCGCGCTGGGCCTCCGGCAGCGGGTAGACGCCCTCCTGCTCGATCGGGTTCTGGGTGGCCATCACCAGGAACGGATCTGGTACGGGATGCGTCTGCCCGCCCAGCGACACCTGCCGCTCGCTCATCACCTCGAGCAGCGCCGACTGCACCTTGGCCGGCGCGCGGTTGATCTCGTCGGCGAGCAGGAAGTTGACGAACACCGGCCCGAGCTCGATGTCGAACTTCTCGCTGGACTGCCGGTAGATCCGGGTGCCGACCAGGTCGGCGGGGACCAGGTCGGGGGTGAACTGGATCCGGGCGAACGAACCACCGACGACGGTGGCCAGGGTCTCCACGGCGAGCGTCTTCGCCACCCCCGGGACGCCTTCCAGCAGGCAGTGCCCCCGGGCGAGCAGCGCGACGAACATCCGCTCGACCATCCGGTCCTGACCGACGATGACCCGTTTGACCTCGAACATCGCCCGCTCCAGCAGGGTCGCGTCGGTGGCCGGTGTCGCCTCGGGGGGCGACGGCGGCGCAGCGGTCGGTGTCGACGATTCGGGCGTGGTCGGCTGGGCCACCGGTCCTCCACAGCGTGTTCTGGCGTCGTCAGGGTTCTGGCGTCGTCGGTCGAAAAGGTCGTGCCGCACTAAGCGTCGCACGCCGGTCCGAACCGGCGGGCAGGGGCCGAGAAAGCACCGCCCGGTGGGTAGACACGAGGGGGATCGGCGTGTGTACGATTCAGCCGTCGCCGGGCGGCTTCCCCCGTGGCCGCCCGGCGCTCACACCCCAGGCTCGTGCCACCCCTGATCTGGTCCCGACCTAGACTCGTGTTGTGGCCGCGTCCCCCGATCCCGCCGACACCGCACCCGGTGAGCAGTTGATCTGCTCCGCCAAGGGCTGCCGTGCCCCGGCGATCTGGGCGCTCAACTGGAACAATCCCCGGCTGCACCAGCCCGAACGTCGCAAGACCTGGCTGGCCTGCGCCGACCACCGGCACCGGCTCGGCGACTTCCTGCACATACGCGGATTCCTCCGCGACGTGGCACCGCTTGGCTGATCGCCTACGCTCGTAAGGGTGACCGAACAGTCCGCCGCACCGGCAGCCCCGATCAGCCCGTTGGAGCCCTGGCCGGAGACGGTGCAATGGCAGCCCGTCTCCCGCGACCTGGTCTGGGTGGAGCTGATCCGGCTCGCCATCGGGATGAGTTTCCTGCTCGTCGGGCTCGGCGTCGGCTGGGCGATCACCGGCTTCTGGTTCATCGGCGTCGGCTTCGGCGCCGCCGTGCTGCTCACCGTGCTACGGGTGGTGGCGACGGTACGGGCCGTCTATGCCTGGGGGTACGCCGAACGCGACGACGACCTGCTGGTGCGGCACGGGCTGCTGGTCCGTCGGCTGTCGATCGTCCCGTACGCCCGGATGCAGTTCGTCGACGTCTCCGCCGGCCCGCTGGAGCGGGTCTTCGACCTGGCGACCGTGCAGCTGCACACGGCTGCGGCGGCCAGTGACGCCCGGGTTCCCGGGCTGCGGCCCGCCGAGGCGTCCCGGCTACGGGACCGGCTCACCACGCTCGGCGAGATCCGGGCGGAGGGTCTGTGAGCCAGCCGCACGATCCGGTCCCGCCGCCGTACCCGCTGCCCGGACAGGCCTACCCGCTACCGGGCCAGCCGTACCCGCCGCACGGTCCGGTCGAGGAGCCCCGCCAGCGGCTGCATCCGCTGAGCCCGATCCTCAAGGGCAGCAGAGCCCTCGTGGTGATCATCGCCGGCCTGTCCTGGCAGACGCTCGGCCGGGTCGGTTTCGGTCGCTTCGCACTGCTGGTCGTGCTGTGCCTGCTCGGCTACCTGGCGGTGGCGGTGATCAGCTGGTACAACACCGGCTACCACGTGGTCGGCCGTGAGCTGCGAATTCACGAAGGTCTGCTGTGGCGGCGGACCCGTGCCATCCCGCTGGAGCGGCTGCAGGCGGTCGAGGTTGTCCGGCCGCTGCTCGCCCAGCTGACCGGTCTGGCCGAACTGCGGCTCGAAGTGGTCGGCGGTGGCCAGACCGAGGCGCCGCTGGCATATCTGACCGTCGCCGACGCCGCCACGCTGCGGGCCCGGCTGCTGGCGCTCGCCGGCCGCGCCAAGCCGGCCCCGGACGCGGCAGCTCCCGACGGGACGGCACCGCTGCCGGACGGCACCCCGGCCGGCCTGCCCGACCCGTCCGCGCCGCCACCCGGCCGGCTGCTACACACCGTGGTCAACCGGGACCTGCTGATCAGCCAACTGCTCACCCCGCAGACCATGTTCCTACCGTTCGGTGTCGCGTTCGTTATCACCCAGTTCGCGATGGACGCCACCTGGTCATTCGTGGCGGTCGCCAGCACCCTGACCGCCACCGCCGGGGTGATCCTGCAGCCGATCCGGCGGGTGCTCAGCGACTGGAACTTTCGGCTGGCCCGCGACGAGGTGGGTCTGCGGGTCCGGCACGGGCTGACCGAGACCCGGTCGCAGACCGTACCGCTGCACCGGATCCAGGCGGTCGGTGCGACCTGGCCGCTGCTGTGGCGGGGGAAGAAGTGGCTGCGGATGCGGTTGCACGTCGCCGGCTACGCCGCACCGGACGGGCAGGGCGGTGGCACCCAGTCCGATCAGTTGCTGCCGGTCGGCGTACTGCCCACCGCGAACCACATCCTCGCGGACGTGCTGCCCGGCATCGCGCTCGACGCGCTGCCGATGACGCCGCCGCCGCGCCGGGCCCGCTGGCTCAACCCGCTGGTGCAGCCGAAGCTCGGTGCCGGGCTTGCCAACGACGTGTTCAGTGTCCGCAGCGGGTTGCTGACCCGGCAGATGCTGGTCGTGCCGTACGCGCGGATGCAGAGCGTACGGGTGGTGCGCGGGCCGTTGCAGCGACTGCTCGGGTTGGCCACCGTGTACGCCGACACCGCCGGTGGGCCGAGCGCCGCCGCCAAGGACCGGGACGTGGCCGAGGCGTGGTGGCTGGCGGCGGAGCTCAGCGACCGGGCCCGCGCCGCCCGCAGCACACCGGCTGATCCGCCCTCGCCGCAGCCGTCGATCTAGAAGAGTCGTGGTCGATATACCGGCCAGATCCTTCTAGATCAACTGATGGACGAGGGCGGGCAGCACCGTACCGATGGGTTCGCGCAGCACCGCGTCGGCGATCGGGTCGTACGGCGTCGCCGCCGCGTTGACGATCACCACCCGGGCACCGGCTTCGGCAGCGACCTCCACCAGGCCGGCGGCGGGCTGCACGGTCAGCGACGTCCCGACGGCGAGCAGCAGGTCGCAACGTTCGGCGGCACGCACCGCCCGGCGCAGGGTAGGCCCGTGCAGCGACTGGCCGAACGAGATCGTCGCCGCCTTCAGGAGGCCGCCGCACAAGCGGCAGTCCGGGTCGTCCTCACCGGCGGCCACCCGGGCCAGCGCCTCGTCCATGCCGGTCCGGTCGTCGCAGCTCAGGCACTCGACCTCGGACATAGTGCCGTGGATCTCGATCACCTTGTCCGGACTGTTGCCGGCGCGTTGGTGCAGGCCGTCGATGTTCTGGGTGACGATCGCGGCGAGCCGGCCGGACCGCTCCAACTCCACCAGACTCGCGTGGCCGCCGTTCGGCTGCGCGGACCAGGCCGGATGCTCCCGCCGGCCGATCCAGGACCGCCGCCGCACCGCCGGGTCGGCGACGTACGCGTCGAGGGTGAACAGCTTGGCCGCCTCCGGGTCCCGGGTCCAGACGCCGTTGGGGCCCCGGAAGTCGGGAATCCCGGAGTCAGTGGAAATGCCGGCCCCGGTCAACGCCAGGACCCCTCGGGCTGCGGCCAGCCACTGCGCCACCTCGTCGACAGGTGCCACACTCGATCGGTCGGACATGTCCCCGACGGTAACCGCCGTTCGCGGCGTCGGCCGTGTCGGCGGCCAGTGAATACTCCCCGTAGGCGGTCATTTATCGCCCCGTTGGTGGCCAGGG
>NZ_JBHMIN010000046.1:0-52257 GCF_048060215.1 Micromonospora sp. LOL_021
GGCCGTCTCATTTATCGGGGGGTCCACTGTGGGTTATCGGGGCCCTGCTGAATAAGCCTCCTTGCATACTCCGGGGCAAGTTGGAGCTCTACGGAACGCGGTCCGTCGCGTCGAAGTAGCTGCGGACGGCGCTCGTCAAGCGGTGAGAGTTGTGTTTTCCCGCCTCATCCGGCGGACCAGGACTCGTCATGGTGGCGGCAATCTCATCCAGGGCTGCCCGCTCATCCTCGTCGGCTTCGGCGTCCCATCGCCGGTACGCCTCCAGCGCCGAAGCCTCCAGGTACTCGGCCAGTGCGGCGTTGACGGTCGCGGACATCGTGGCCCCGGACGTGCGCTGGACATGAGCAGTGAGCATCCGGTCGACCTCGGGGCATATGGATAAAGTGCGTTCGATCGCCCGCGTCATACCGCCGGAAGCTACCACCTGACAGTGGTAGCGCCGCAGCTGCGGCGCGCCGAATCGTCAACCAGCAACCGTAGGGATGTACCGATCACCCCTGTGCTGACCGCTCCCGCCTCCGCAGCCGCGCGGTCGGGCGACAGACCCGGATGCACCTACTACGGGTGTTCTCGATCAAGTTTCTCTTTACTTCCAAGTTGCCGCTGGGACCGCTCGGCGACCTCCTCGGAGACCCTACCCATCATCGATCTCGCCCGGCCGAGAGCCTGCATACCGAAACGACTAGCGGCACCAACACCCTCCGCCCCAGTCTCAAAAACCTTGCCCTTCACCTCGACTCCGGTGTCGAGAACCTTGGCGCCCACCTCGGACCCGGTCTCGAGGACCTTGTCGCGGGCTTCCATGGCCGCGTCGAGCCAGCGTCGGTGATCCCATGACCGGCGGTCGCGTTCAACGCCGAGCCGGCCGTTGAAATCGACGACGATCGTCGCGACGTGATTGGTCGACCGCACCACGGCGCGCGATGAGGTCGGGTTGAGCAGCACCTTCGCGTTGGCAGTGCCGGCGGCCGCGTCGATCCGGGCCATCAGGCGCTCCGTGGTGCGGAAAATGAGCTCGAGGCGCTTCTGTCGGGCGATCCGGATAGCGACGCGATGCTCTTCCAACTCATGCGCGGACGCGTCCAGCACGCGATCGAGTTCGAGTACGGCGACCGCGTCCTGGAGCTGGAAGCAGCGGGCCAGGACAGCGAGCCACTCCTGGACCTTGATCTCGGCTTCCTTCGACGTCGCGGCAAGGTCACCAACGTTGGCGGTCTCGAGTTTTTCTGCGATGGCGTCGAGCTGCCGCAACGCGTACGCCTGGGTCCGAGCCAGCGGCACCGGCGTTGCCTGCACCTTCGACCAGGTGACCTCGGAAACCCTGCCCACCTGCTCTCGGATGGTCAGCGCCTCGTCGATGACGAGCTCTACCCCGATCATGTCAGCCACCACCGCGTCGGTCTGAGCGCGGAGCACGGCGTCGACCTTTGCGTCGATTACGGCGAGATAGTCGGTGATCTCGTCCATGCTCTGTTTCATCGCGAGTTGCGCCATGAGGCCAGCGGCACCGGTCAGGATCGCCGGGTTTGTCAGCATCGCGCTCGGGGTCTGCACGATCTCGAGCAGGCCGGTGATCCTGCCGTGGTCGGTCAGCACGGCACGGCCGAGACCGTTCTCCGAGCCGCTCATCAGGTTGTACTTCTTCATCGCCTGGGCGGACTCCGCAGACAGTTGGACCCATCGACCGGAATGCTCGGAGATCTCGGCCCCGGCTTCGGCGATCTTGGATCCGGTACCGAGGGCGCTGCTGAGCCGTTTCAGCCCAAGGTCTTTCGACGGCAGCCGTTCCGCGGTGAGGAAACGATCGACAGCCGCCGGATGCCCGATGACCGCCAGGCCATCGCCGTCACTGATCAGCTGGATCTCGTTCTCCAACGTCTTGCTCCTTGAAGTGGGGCAGGGATCGGCCTCACGCTATGTCGGCTTCACCGGCCTCACCATGGTCCGCTCGTCTCGACTTCCTCGGAAGTGGACGATGTCGTGCAGGCACGCCTGCCTTTGAGCTACGGCGCTCGTACTACTCACGGTGACTTTCTGACAGCGACGACGCGCTGATCTGGGCATGTGTGGCGTCGGCCGGCATGGGAGGTCCAACCATGGAGAATGACGGTCCCCGGTTGGCTGGCCTGCACGGGCGGCGACAGTTTCGCAGCTGACTAGGCTCCGTCACGGGTCGGAAAGTCGGGTCGATCAGAACGACGCGATGATGCCGACGATCGGGGGGCGGCGTAGTCGGAGCAGGCGAGCGAGCCAGTTCCCTGCCCGTGCCATGACGTACCGGCGGGCCAGCAGCTTGCGGGCCAGCGCCGTCCCGTCGTCGTCCAGCACCCGGGCCGTTCCCGTCATGCTCGGCGCGTCCGGTGCCACCGCCCCGCGGAAGGAACACGGCTGTACCCGAATGCGCGGGTTGTTCCGGATCCGCTTGACCTTGCCCGAGCCCGCTTCGGTCACGATCCAGAGTTCGGTGCCGTGCGGTACGTGCCAGACCGGTGTGGCCACCGGGGTGCCGTCCTTGCGGTAGGTGGTCAGGCTGACGTACCGGCTACTGGCGATCTCATCGGCCGCGGTCACCAGGCCAGCGTAGCGAGTCGTGTCCGGGCCGCGCCCGCTGATCAAGCAGACATGCAGCCCGTCGAAAGTGGCCATCCTCTGGTCAGAGTGCGGCGGCGACGCAGGAGGCGACGAAGAGCACCTGCAGCAGCGTGCGCGGAACCAGGGGCGTGACCGGCCGATCGGCAATCTTGCGCTGACGCCGCGCCGCCGACACGTTGGCTGGGAACATCGCCAGGAGGAGGAGCGCGAGACAGATCGCCGCGACCGGTGTGGTCGACGGGAACGCTAGGCCGACGGCTCCGGCCAACTCCAGAACCCCGGTGATGGTGACCAGCAGCGGTGCCCGGGGCAGCCGAGGCGGCACCATCGCGATGAGCGAGTCGCGCCGCTTCGCACTGAAGTGGGCCACACCGGTCAGCACAAACATGAGGGCCAGTCCGCCACGCAGCGCCGGCTGCCAGCCGTCGAGCGCGTCGATGCCGAGCAGTCCAGCCATGCGCAGGACCAGCCAGCCGCCGATGAGGGCGATCAGGGGAGCCATCGCGTACCTCCATATCTTTCCATCGACAAGATAGCGTCCAGCGCGCGTATCTTGTCAATGACAAGTTGGTCTTGCCACATGAGTCCGTACCCTCACGGGAGGTCGAGAAGAGCCTGCTCGACCAGAGCATCGCGTACCGACAATCTCCCGCCTGAGCTCGGCCTGGACCTATCGGCCGCCGCCCGAGCTTGACCCGGAGCACGGGTCGTGCCGTCTTTCCTCGCAAGGTGGTGGCCAGTTCATCGACCAGGGCCGCCTTGCCGGCCGCGGAGGGGGGCCGCGGGAAGGGGCACGCCCGCAAACCGTTCGCGGAGCTGGCCGTCGTTGTCCTGCGACGACTCGACACCCCGCGCACTACATCGGCAAGGTCGCGCCTCGATTGCCGCCTGCAACTCGGTGTGACGCCCGACGGCGGCAGATGCGGATGCTTCATCAGATGCTGACTCACCGCGAGGACTACGGTGGTGGTGTGCAGATTCCCCATCTCGGTACGGTGACGAAGACCGCCGAGCCGGGCTGGTATCGCAGTGCGCCGATACCGGTGCCGGTGTTGGGCGGTGGGCCTTGCCGCATCCGGGTCGACGGCTACGACGACGACCCGGCGCAGGAGGACTTCCACGCCGCGATTCGCAATTTCCTCGCGCTCGACCGATCGGCGTTTGCGGTGGCTGCGCCATCGATCTACGCCTACTACCGCGATGTTGCGGATGACCTCCTGGCCGCCGGCGACGACGAGTGGCACGTTGAGATCAGCGGCCCCGACGAGGTCCTGGCCCATGTCCAGCTTGGCAACGAGCCGATCGTCGTGCGCGACCCCTACGACGATCGCCGCGTCTATGTCTCGATCGGGGGCGAGTGCGCATGGGAACCTGAGCACGGCTTGCAGATCGTGTTCCGCGACGGTGCCAGGGTGACCAAGGTGGGACCGTACGACGGACACCTCACCAACTCGGCCGCCTACGCCGACGACGAACTCGATGGCGTCGTCTACCACAGTTTCCGGTAACGGTGTAGCTGGACCCGCCTGCGCTCGACGCACCCGAAGCGCTCCGGGTACGCCGATCTCGGCTGGGCCGACACCAGTCGGACATCGCTGGTGGACGCTGGACGAACTGATCAGCAGCACGGACGCCATCTACCCCCTCGGATCCCCTGAACGCCCGATCCGCAGCAGATCCAGACAGCAGCGGCAGGTCGGCGAGGTCAAGGTCATATCCGCCGGCCCGGTAGCCCGTCCATGAGCGATTCTCACCGGTACGATGCGCCGGTGGAAATCTTGGCGCAGATGCGGTCCGTATCCACGCTCGAACGGTTGCTCTGCCATCCCAGGCTGCCGTTGATAGCCGGTTGGGAGACCGAACGCCCGGCGATCCGGATCTGGGAGTACACGGTCGGGCAGCTGCGTGAGGTTGGCGGTGTCGGTGCAGATTCGGTCGTCTACGACGCCCCCGGCTATGCCCGGCGCAAGCGGACACCCTCCGCCGCCTGGCATCCGGACGAGCCGCAGCTGATCGTAGCGGACGGTAACAGCACAGCCTGCTGGACTCCTTTGGGCATCACCACAATCGATGGCGTTCCGCCGACTGAGTACCAACGGGAAGTGGCATTCGGTCCGGACGGTCAGACGCTCTGGTTGTCGCCCAGCGGCGGAGAGAACGGCTGGGAGTCCTCCATCGCGCTCGACCTCGCCTCCGGCGCAACCGCAGTCGGCCCGCGCTGGGACACCGGAGTCGCGGCGTATCCGGGCGGTGGCCTCTTAGCCACTCTACAAAGCGAGCAGGGTGCCACGCTGGTGCTCTTCTCCCGGGATGAGCCGGTGCTGCGGCCATTGCGGCGGGTGTTGGTCCTCGACTGCGACGGCTACGAGACACCTATCTTCAGCCCGGATGGGCGGCATTTCGTAGTGCGGGGCAACGCCTACGAAGAATCGCTGGAGGTGTTCGAGTTTCCTTCGCTGCGTCGCGTTCTCGGCCTGACACTCGGGGACCCAAGTCCGGGGTACCCGTGCCCGCAGGAGCGGGTGGACAATATGCGCGCCTGGTCGCGCCACAATGTCGCGTTCGGGCCAGCTCCGGGTGTTCTCTGGATCGGTACGCCGGAGGGTGCCGTCATCGAGTTCGAGATCGACGGGAAACGGGCGGCCGAGTATGAGGCGCTGCCCGGGTCGATGGTGACGGCCCTGGCGGCCGCCGCTACCGGCGAGTTGATCGTTGCCGGCCGCGACGGCAGGCTTCTGGTGCTGTCGGGGGGACGGGCCGGCCCAGCCGAGGCATCAACCGCCGCAGTAACCGAGTTCCTTGCCGGCACCTCTGAGGCTTCAGTCATCGACATGAACCAACTTGACCTCACCGATGGAAACCGGATCTGGCAGCCCAGCGATCTGCAAACGGTCACCGACGCATCAGACAGCGACCCGTCATGGCTGAAGATCCGGGCTGCCATGAACCGGCTCACCTAACCTCAACGCGAGGGCGTCGCGCCGAGTTGCGCATCGCGGTTCGGTGGTCGGCAACGAGATACGAAATCACCCTCGGCGTGGGCTGTGGTCGGGCCGCGCACACGACTGCCAGCGGGGCACCTGTACGAACATTCGGATGATTGGCTGTGCTGATCTCGGCGCGTCCGGAGCCGGCAGCTGGCACCGCCATCAGCCATTGGACGATCGGTTCGCGGCGTGAGCGGATCTCGCTGTACCGCCCCGACACCGTCAACCGCCGAAGCAGCGCGTGGCGGCAGGTTCAGATTCGGACGCCCGCGATCGGCGACGCTGCTTCGAGTGAAGGGCTCAGGCACGTTATTCGCGCGAACAACGTGCCTGATCTGCCGTACACCTGTCGGTGGATTGGTGGCGAGCTGCCGCAGCGTGAGCGTGAAGAAGCGCCGGCCCGCTCGCGGCAGGGCCGGCGCTTCGACGGTGTCTGGGCGCAGGGGTAGGCGCGGCTGGTCAGTGGTGGTGCTTGGCCAGCTCGACGAAGGAGCGCCAGGCGGACGGGCCGAAGGTCAGGGTGCCGCCGTCGCGGTCCTTGGTGTCCCGGACCAGCACCCGGCCGGGCAGGTTGTCGGCCACCTCGACGCAGTTGCCGGATGAACCGTTCGACCGAGACGACTTCCGCCACGCTGGTTCATTGATCACTGAATCATCCTTAACATCAGGTCTCGGGTCTGGTCGGCGGACAGCGCCAACTCGTTGACTGCCTCCCAGACTAGTTCCAGTTCGAGTACGTCACCAGCGGTGGTGGCGACGCGACCACGCAGCAGATCGTCCAGATAGCCAACCCGCCTCCCGTCGCTCATGGTGGCCAGCGCCAGCGGGCCACCGAGGCCAGCGTGGAGCCCGGCCGACTCGGGAACCGCCCGGATCCGGATGTTCGGCCGGTGCCCGAGGTCGACCAGGTGGGCAAGCTGGTCCTTCATCACCTCGCGCGGACCACGACGCAACGCCGTCTCCTCGACCAGGACCACCAGATCCGCCGGAGGATCGCGGTCCAGCACCGCGCGCTGCCGCGTCTGACGGGTCGCGATCACCTCCTCGAGCCGCCCCCGGTTGGACGGCACGGCAGCGAAGACCTGCCGCATGTACGCCTCGGTCTGCAGCAGCCCAGGGACCAGGGTCGGCTCCCAGGCCCGCAGCAACACCGCGCGTCGCTCGTGATCGACCCAGGAGCGCAGCCACGGCTGGCGGTCCTCTCTGCCCTCCCTCGACAGCTGCTGAAGCTGGTCACCGGAGTTCAGTAACTTGTCGAGATCCTTCGCGGTGTCCTCCTTCGGCACCAGCCGGCCGGTCTCGAAGCTGGCGATGAGCGACTTCGACACGCCTACCGCTTTGGCCAACTGGGTCTGGTTCATGCGCTGAGACAGCCGGAGCCGTCGAAGCTCGGCAGGCAGTTCAGTCATGTTTATAACCTCCAATAACTCGGGCTCATCTTTACCTCTGTGACTTTCATATTGCCCTATGTCCGAGTAGAGGTCCAGGGTGGATCACGACGGGAAATCGACTCGACGAGTGAGGGGGGTCGACGGTGGAGGTGGGCGCGCTCGTCGGGGCGGCGCTGCTCGGCTTCTGCGCCGGGCTGTGGTCGTTCAAAGTGAAGTCCAGATGGTGCCCCAGCTGCGGGCGTGCGACCTGGCCGATGGAGCGGGGCGCCGACGGTGTCCAACGGCCACGCGGCGATGGAAGGCCCGGTGGGTAGCCGGCTGCTGCGGACGCCGGAGCCGAAACCAGGGGACGTGCTGTTGATCGGCCGGGAAGCGAGCATGCAGTTCGCCGGCGACCGGAGAATTCGATTTCGTGTCATCTCGGTGGACCGGAAACCGACCTACGACGGCTGGGTCTGGCTCACCGGCTACGTCATAGACGAACGCGGATACGCCGCCGATCGGCGGGAGATATTCGTGCAACGCGACGGACTCTACCGACTGGCGAAACGGCAGTCGACGGGACAATTGATCAAGGAGAGAAAAGATGATCACCGAGATGGTGCGTGACTGGTGGCTGCGCTGGCTCGACTGGCGTTCCGGCCGGTCGACGGCGTCCAGGCGTCTCGAATACCTGCGCCGCGAACGCCACGGACAACACCAACGCAGCCGTACGACGGCCCGGCACCGTCGACTCGACGGCAACCGGGGACGCCACTGGTCGGCGGAGGCCACCGTCCTGATCCCCACGCTGCGTCCGCTGATGACCTACGGCCAGCAGCTCGGCTACCGGCTACCGCCGCACGGCATGACCCGACCGACCGCCTGCTCCCGATGACTCCATGATTGAATGCGCTCCATCTGAACCACGCTCGGCGTGTCGTGCAGATGGAGCGCATCCGATCCTCAACCGAGGATGGCTCTCCGCTCAGGCTCGACCCGGGACCGCTGGACGACTCCCCGGAGAACCGGAAGGCGCCCAGCCCCATCGCCTGCACCAGGTCGAGGTCGTCGCGCCACAGGTCCCAGCTGTTGCAGGCCCGGCCGGACCGCTCGGCGAAGACCGTCGGCACGGACGCTGGCTCAAGATCACATGACGAAAAACTGGGACGCCGCCGGCGTGTCGCCCGAATTTCCGTCAAGTGATCATGGAGTCGTCAAGTGATCATGGAGTCAGGTGAGCTGCTGTACGGCGGACTGGATGGCGCGGTGCACCGTCGGGTACGCGTAGATCATGTGCCGCAGGCTGGTCAACGGCACCTCACCGTGCACCGCGACGGCGAGCGCGCCGAGCACCTCGCCGCCGGTCGGTCCCGCCGAGGTCGCCCCGACCAGCACGCCCCGGTCGGCGTCGGCGACCAGCTTGATGAAACCGTCGTTACCCGGCCCATGGATCCAGCCACGCGACGACTGCGCGACGTCGGTCACCGCCACCGCGACGTTCACGCCCTGCTCGCGGGCCTGGCGTTCGGTCAGGCCGACCGCGCCGATCTCCGGGTCGGTGAAGGTGACCCGGGGGACCGCCCGGTACTCGGCCGCCGGGCCGCCCTGGTCGAGAATGTCGCGCACCGCCACGTCCGCCTGGTACATGGCCAGGTGGGTGAAGGCACCGTGACCGGCCACGTCACCGACCGCCCACAGCCCGTCGGCGACCGGCATCCGCTCGTCGGTGACCCGCATCCGCTCGTCGACCGGCAGGTGCCGGGCCGCCGGATCCAGCCCGACGGTGTCGATGCCGAGTCCACCGAGGTCGCTGCGCCGACCGGTGGCGACCAGCAGCCGCTGCCCGCTCTCCGGGCCGCCCTGCGACAGGTGCACGGCGAACGTGTCGTCGCGGTGCTCGACCCACTCGGCGCGGCTACCGAGCCGCAGCCGGATCCCGTCGTCGCCGAGGGCGCGGGCGGCCAGCGCCGACGACTCCGGCTCCTCCCGGGACAGCAGCCGCTCACTGGGCTCGACGATGGTCACCCGTACGCCGAACCGGGCGAACACCTGGGCCAGCTCCAGCCCGATCGCGCCGCCGCCGAGCACGACCAGCGACTCGGGCAGGTCGGTGACCTCGATCGCCTCCTTGTTGGTCCAGTACGGCGTGCCGGACAGTCCGTCGATCGGCGGCACCACCGGCACGGTGCCGGTGGCGAGCACCACGCCCCGGCGGGCGCTGAACTCCTGCCCGTCGACGTCGACCCGCCCGGGTCCGGCGAGCCGGGCGGTGCCGTGCAGCACCCGTACCCCTTTGCCGGTGAGCCGGTCGACGGCGGCCGTGTCCGACCAGCCGGCGGTGGCCTCGTCGCGGATCCGTCGGGCCACCGGCGTCCAACTCGGACGGATGTCGGCGGTGCCGGCCAGGCCGTCGATCCGGCGGCCCTCAGCGAGCGCGTTCGCCGCCCGGATCATCATCTTGCTCGGTACGCACCCCCAGTACGGGCACTCGCCGCCGACCAACCGGCGCTCCACACCGACCACGTCCAGCCCGGCCTGGCTGAGCCGGCCGGCGACCTCCTCACCGGCCACGCCCAACCCGACGACGACGACGTCCACCTGTTGCGGCTCACTCATCCGGCCAGCATGTCACCACCGTCGGCGGCCCGCCGACCGGGCGGCCCGCTGATCGGACGCCGACTCAGCGGTCCGACAGTGGCGGCGGGTAGTCCAGGCCGGCGCGGACGGCGAGCGGCAACCGCCACGGCTCGTGCACCGCCGCCCCGGCAACGCTGGCCAGCTCCGGCACCCAGCGCCGAACGTACTCGCCGGCCGGGTCGAAGCGGTGCGCCTGGCGCAGCGGGTTGAAACCCCGGTACGGACGGGTGTCGTTGCCGGTACCGGCGACCCACTGCCAGTTGCCTGAGTTGTTCGGCAGGTCGCCGTCGAGCAGCCAGCGGCCGAACCAGCTGAGGCCGTCCCGCCAGTCCAGGCCGAGCTCCTTGGTGAGGTACCCGGCGGTGATCAGCCGGGCGCGGTTGTGCATCCAGCCTTGCGCCCGCAGTTGCCGCATGCCGGCGTCGACGATCGGCACCCCGGTGTGCCCGGTCTGCCAGGCGTCGAGGGCGTCGGCGTCGTAGCGCCACTGCTCGGCGGCCCCGCGCCGGTACGCGGTGGTCGCCAGGTCGGGGAAGGCGTTCGCGACCTGGTAGTGGAAGTCCCGCCAGCACAGTTGCCGGACGAACGGACCGGCGCGGTCCCCGGCGGCGGTGGCGACCTCCAGCGGCGACAGACAGCCGAACCGCAGGTAGGGGCTGAGCCGCGAGGTGGCGTCGCCAGCCAGGTCATCGTGGCTGTCGCCGTACCGGTCGAGGTCGCCCAGCCAGTCGCGCAGCCGGCGCCGCCCGACGGTCTCGCCCCCGGCTGCAGCCTGCGGCGACTCTCCGTCCGGCACAGCCGGCAGCCGTCCGACGCCGGGACCGCCGGGTAGCCGGATCCGCTCCGGAGCGGCGTACGCGGTGCGCCAGTCGGCGCCGGCCCAGGCCCGGAAGTACGGCGTGAAGACCTTGTAGTGGTCGCCGTTGGTCGGGGTCAGCGCGCCCGGGTCGACGACGGTCAGCCCGGGAAACGCGCGGAACGCGATCCGGTGCCGCTCGCATTCGTCGGACAGCCGCCGCTGCCGGTCCCGGGCGTAGTGGCTGACGTCGGCGGAGACGGCGACGCCGTCGGCGTCGACCTCACGGGCCAGCCGAACTGTCTCGGCCACCGGGTCGCCGCGGCGGATCAGCAGGTCGCCGCCGAGCCCGCGCAGGGTCGCCCGCAGGTCGGCGAGGCTCTGGCGCAGGAACCGGTCGCGGTTGGCCGACCGGCCGGCCAACTGTGGGTCGAGGACGAACAGCGGCACCACCTGTTCGGCGGTGGCGCAGGCGGTGGCCAGCGCCGGCTGGTCGTTCACCCGCAGGTCGCGGGTGAACAGCACGACAGCGGTACGCACGGCGCTACGGTGCGGTCGGTGAGGGAACGGTCGGCTCAGGCGCTGGCGAGGTCGGCGGCGGTGTCGGTGTCGGTGTCGGCGGGGCGGTGACGTCGACCGGGCCGGGCAGGGTGACCGGGGTGCCGGCCGGGGTGAGCAGGGACCGCAGCGCCACGGTGGCCCGGCGGCGGTTTCCGACGGTGGCCCGGCGTCGGAACACGTCGTAGCCCTGCGCGGCGATCTCGTCGAGGATGCCGCCGTACAGCGCGTACGCGGTGCGGATGCAGGCCTGCGAGGCGGGTTCGAGCAGGGTGACGCCGGGGGCGGCCGCCGCGTAGTGGCCCCGGGCGCGGCCGACCTCGTACCGGATCAGCTCGATGATCGGCGGGGTCGCCCGGCGGCGTCGGGCGGCGTCGACCAGGTCGTCCCGGGTCACCCCGAACCGCGCCAGGTCCTCGTCCGGCAGGTAGGTGCGGCCACGGTCCAGGTCCTCGGCGACGTCCCGGATGAAGTTGGTGAGCTGGAAGGCGAAGCCGAGCTGTCGGGCCGGTTCGCGGGCGGCGGCCCGGTCGGTGCTGCCCAGGATCGGCAGCATCATGGTGCCGATCACCGCCGCCGAGCCCTCCATGTAGTCGAGCAGGTCGGTGTAGCGCGGGTACGAGGTGAGGGTCAGGTCCATCGCCATGCTGCGCAGGAACGCGGTGAAGTCCGCCTTGTCCAGGTCGAACACCGCGATGGTGTGCAGTACGGCGGGCAGCAGCGGGTCGTCGACCGGGGCACCGTGCAGCCCGGCGAGGAACCGCTGCCCCCACTGGTCGAGGGCGGCGGCCCGGTCGGCGGGCGGCAACTGGTCGGTGCGGTCGACGATCTCATCGGCGTACCGGGTAAATCCGTATAAAGCGTGAACATGCCGGCGTTTCCACTGCGGCAGTAGCCGGGTCGCGAGATAGTAGGTGCGCCCGTGTCGTCGGTGCAGGTCACGGCAGTTCGCGTAGGCAGCGGGCAGATCGACGTTCACCGGGCCTCCTCGATTATCGACGCAAGAATCGACGCAACTTCTGACCCTAGGGTACGCTCGATCGCGTGGCCAATCACACAGTTGCCGGCACCGACCGCAGCGCGTCGGTCGACGAGCCGGCCGGGTCGGCCACCCCCGGCTCGCCGCCGGCTCGCCGCCGTGACCTGCTGACCGCAGCCGTCGACGACACGTTGATCGATTTCCTCTCCGCCGAGATCGACGCGCTCGACCGGATCGATCCGGCGCTACGCCCGTTCGTCCAGATCGCCCGGGACACCGTGCTCGCTGGCGGCAAACGGCTGCGGCCGGTCTTCGCCCACTGGGGCTGGCGCGGGGTGGCCGGCCCGGACGCGCCGCTGGCCCCGGTGTTGCCGGCGCTGGCAGCGCTGGAGCTGCTGCATGCGTTCGCGCTGGTGCACGACGACGTGATGGACGGTTCCGCGACCCGTCGCGGCCGCCCCACCGCCCATCGCCGGCTGGCCGGGCAGCACCGGGCGGCCGGCCGCGACGGCGACCCCGACCGGTTCGGCGACGGTGCCGCTGTGCTGGTCGGCGACCTCTGCCTGGTCTGGGCCGACCGGCTGCTCGGCCAGGCCGGCGTGCCACCTCGCGCTCTGCTGGACGTGCGGCGCTGCTACGACCAGATGCGGGTCGAGACGATCGCCGGGCAGTACCTGGACGTCCTCGGCGAGACCGAGGCCGACACCTGGTCGGTCGACCGGGCGCTGCGGGTGGCCCGGCACAAGACCGCCAGCTACACCGTGCTGCGGCCGCTGCACCTCGGTGCGGCCCTCGCCGGACCCGGTACCGATCCGGTGATCCACGAGGCCTACCGGCGTTACGGCACCAACGTCGGCGAGGCGTTCCAGCTGCGCGACGACCTGCTCGGCGTCTTCGGTGACCCGGCCACCACCGGCAAACCTGCCGGCGACGACCTGCGGACCGGCAAGCCCACCGTGCTGCTGCTGATCGCCCGCGAGTTGGCCACCGAGGCGCAACGCGCCGAACTCACCCGGCCGCCGTCCGGCGCTGGTTGGCAGTCCGACCAGGAGTCCGACCGGGAGTCCGACCGGCGGGTGGACCGGTTGGTCGAGATCGTCGTCGAGACCGGTGCCGCCGACCAGGTGGAACAGCTGATCGAGCAACGGGTACGGGACGCGGTCGACGCACTGGCCGACGCCCCGATCGACCCGGCCGCCCGTCGCGTGCTCACCGGCCTGGCGGTGACCGCCACCACTCGGCAGGCATGATGTGAGCATTGCTCAGGAGGAGGTGGTGGCGGCATGCGTACCGTGACCGGGGCGACCGAACGCGTCGTCGTGGTCGGTGCCGGGCTCGGCGGGCTGGCCTGTGCCCTGCACCTGGCCGGTGCCGGCCGGCAGGTCACCCTGCTGGAACGCGAGTCGGTGCCGGGTGGACGGGCCGGGCGGCTGGCGCTCGACGGCTACGAGTTCGACACCGGGCCGACCGTGCTGACCATGCCCGAACTGATCGCCAAGGCGCTCGGCGCGGTCGGCGAGGAGCTCTCCGACTGGTTGGAGCTGATCCCGCTCGAACCGGCCTACCGGGCGTACTATCCGGATGGATCCACTCTGGATGTCGTCACCGACACCGCCCGGATGGCGGCCGAGGTGGCCCGGGTCTGCGGCCCCCGGGAAGCCGACGGCTACCTGCGCTTCGTCGACTACGCGCGGCGGCTGTGGCAGCTGGAACGGGCCGACTTCATCGACCGCAACCTGGACAGCCCGCCGGACCTGCTCACCGGCAACCTGCTGCGGCTGCTGGCCGCCGGGGCGTTCCGGCGCATGCAGACCAAGATCGAGCAGTTCTTCACCGACCCCCGTACCCAGCGGATCTTCTCGTTCCAGGCGATGTACGCCGGGCTGGCGCCCCACGACGCGCTGGCCATCTACACCGTCATCGCCTACCTGGACTCGGTGGCCGGGGTGTCGTTCCCCCGGGGCGGGATGCACGCGGTGCCCCGGGCGCTGGCCGGCGCCGCCGAGAAGCACGGCGTACAGATCCGCTACGACACCACGGTGACCCGGGTGGAAACCGCCGCTGGTCGGGCCCGCGCGGTGCTCACCGCGGACGGTGACCGGATCCCCGCCGACGTCGTGGTGCTCAACCCCGATCTGCCCGTCGCCTACGCCGAGCTGCTGCCGCCGGCCCGTCGCCGCCGGCTGCGCTACTCGCCGTCCTGCGTGGTGCTGCACCTCGGCGCCCGGCAGGGCTACCAGCAGATTGCCCACCACAACATCCACTTCGGCCGGCTGTGGAAGGGCACCTTCGACGAGGTCATCCGCCGGGGCGAGCTGATGAGCGACCCGTCGCTGCTGGTCACCAACCCCAGCCGGACCGACCCGTCGGTGGCCCCGCCCGGCGGGCATACCTACTACGTCCTCGCTCCGGTACCCAACCTGGACAGCGGCCGGCTGGACTGGCGCGGCGACCTGCCGCAGCGGTACGCCGACGAGCTGATCGCCACCCTGGCCGAGCGCGGCTACCGGGGCCTGGCCGACGGAATCGAGGTCCGCGAAATGATCACCCCGGCCGACTGGGCCGACGCCGGAATGGCCGCCGGCACGCCGTTCGCCGCTGCGCACACCCTGTTCCAGACCGGCCCGTTCCGGCCCGGCAACCTGCACCCCACCCTGGAGAACGTGGTCTTCGTCGGCTCCGGCACCCAGCCGGGGGTCGGCGTGCCGATGGTGCTGATCTCCGGCAAGTTGGCCGCCGGTCGGATCACCGGTGCGGGGGGTGCCCGATGACCGGGACGTCTCGGGAAAGCCATCTGGTCGAGTTGGTCGACCCGGCCGGGCGACCGGTCGGATCGGCCACCGTCGCCGCCGCCCACCAGCCGCCGGGCCAGCTGCACCGGGCCTTCTCGGTGATCCTGGTCGACCCGGCCGGCCGGCTGCTGCTGCAACAGCGGGCCGCGGTGAAGACCCGGTTCCCGCTGCGCTGGGCCAACACCTGCTGCGGCCATCCGCTGCCCGGCGAATCGGTGACCGAGGCGGCCAACCGCAGGCTCGGCGAGGAGGTGGGCGTCGCGCCGGTGCCGTTGACCGAGCTCGGTGTGCACACCTACCAGGCCACCGACCCGGTCACCGGCCGGACCGAGTACGAGTACGACCACGTACTGCTGGGGGAGCTCGACCCGGCCACTGCACTGCGCCCCGATCCGGCGGAGATCGCACAGCTGCGCTGGATGCCGCCGGATGAGCTGCGGGCCGGCCTGACCGACGACCCGCACGGCTACGCCCCGTGGCTGGCCGGCGTGGTCGACCAGTTGTTCGCGCCGGGCCGGCGGGACCACGGCGCGGCTGCGGAGCGGCCAGGTGAGCGATGACGCGCTGAGCGCGGGCAGCGTGGCACGCCGGCTCGGCGTGGCGGTGACCACGCTGCGCACCTGGCATCAGCGGTACGGACTCGGCCCGACCCGGCACGTCAAGGGGCACCATCGCCGGTACAGCCGGGAGGATCTGGCCCGGCTGGAGGTGATGCGCCGGCTCACCGCCGAAGGCGTGTCCCCGGCCGAGGCGGCGCGGTGGGCACGCGGCAACGCGGCGTCACCCACCGCTGGGCCGGGTCGGGCCGGCGGCGGGCACACCATCGCGGTCGGCACCGCCGGCCCGGCCGCCCGTGGCCTGGCCCGGGCCGCCGTACGCCTGGACGACCTGGCCATGCGGGAGATCATCGAGCGTGGGCTGCGTACCGACGGGGTGATCGCCACCTGGGACCGGGTGATCCGCCCGGTGCTGGCCGGCGTCGGTGACCGGTACGCGGCCACCGCCGGCTTCATCGAGGTGGAGCATCTGCTGTCCCGGTGCGTCTCCGCCGCGTTCGCCTCGGTGACCGGGCCGGCCCCGCCGGGTGATTCTGCGGACAGCCCGCATGACGGCGGTGGCCCCGGAGCGCTGCTGGCCTGCACCGACGAGGAGCAGCACACCCTGCCGTTGGAGGCGCTGGCTGCCGCACTCGTCGAGGTCGGCGTGGTCGCCCGGTTGCTCGGTGCCCGGGTACCGGCGACCGCGCTGGTCGCCGCCGTCGACCGGACGGGGCCGGCCGCCGTGGTGCTCTGGTCGCACACCCCGGCGACCGCGGATCTCGGGCAGTTGCGCGCGGCCCGATCCGGACGGCACCGTCCGGTGCTGGTCCTGGCGGTCGGACCGGGCTGGCCGGTCACCGAGCTGCCTGACGGGGTACGGCACTGCGCCGACCTGACCGCTGCGGTTACGCTCTGCCGGTCCGCCGACCGTGCCGTCGCCCGGCGGCTCGCCCTCTAGCTAGCCGCTGCCGCCACTCAATCCGCAGCCACGACTAGCCAGAACGGCCCTGACGACGGGCATTGGTCAGGCACCTGGGCACCGGCCGGCGGCCGCTCGGCGGCACCGCCACGGAGCGTCAGCTCGTCACCGGCCCTGATAGAGGCCGGCTCGCTGCCGGGCACTGGAAAGATCGGCGTGTAGGTCGTGCCGGAGCTGGCGTCCTCGACGGCCAGACAGCCATCGACCACCACGGCGCTCCCCTTCAGTAGCGCGCTGTCGCCGGCACCAGGCTCCTCAGGCTCGTACTGCGCGAACCGTGGGGTGTCGGCGGGCTGCTTCGCTGATTGGGAACAGCCGGCCATTGCCAATGCGACCGCCCCCACGACGGAAATTTTCCTCAGAACGAAGAGTCGCATTCGACATCCGCCTCTTAGTAGATAGAAGTACCTGCCGGGATACGGTAGATCTTCGAGTATACGCTGTAGCTGGACCCGCCGCCCTTGTGAATTCCGATGGGACGGTTTCCGTTGACCCAAGGTCCCCCGCTGTCGCCAGCGGCCGTTCCCGTGCCAACGCGCACGAATACCGCGTTGCAGGTCCCACCGGGGCAGGCACCGGACCACGTCGGCTGATACGCGATCGAGGTGATGGTGCCGCATCCCCAGCCGACCGCCTTGCCCCGGTGACAGGCGGTGATGCCCTCCGGCACATCGGCCGGGAATCCGACAGACGTGGCACTCGACGAGGACGATCCGAAAAATGTGCTGGAGATGTAGTTGTCCGACGGGATGCTGAAGAAAGCGATGTCCGAGTTGGTGTTGTAGGCCTGGATGCGCTTCGTGCCGGTCACCCAGCTGCCGGTACCTGCGGTATTGCTGTACGTAACTTGCGACGATCCGCAGTGCCCCGCAGTGAAGTATCCCTTGTACGACCCGTAGGTGGCAGAGAAACCGGCCGTGCACCCACCCAGGGCCACGCCACCCCGCACCAGGATCGCGGTGTCGCCGGCCGGCTCTACCCTCGTGACCTCTATCTTCGCAAACCCGGTGGCCCGCTGGAGGGCCGCGACGTCCGCCTTCGCGGCGGTGTCGGTCGTGTCGACGACGAGCGCCCCATCCGCAGTGCGTACATAAAGTCCTTGAACTCCGGGAGAAACCGCTCGAACGGATTCCGCGACCTCGTCGGTGACGACGAGTCGCCGACTCGCGATCGTCGGCTCGTCGACAACGGTGACACTCGTCGAACCGGACAGGCTGAGACCGCCGAGGGCGGCGGCGATATCCTTTCGTGCCGTCCGAACCTTCAGTTCCTGTGCGCCGTCGTGTTGCTCGACCCATACGTCGGCGTCGACACCCAATTCGATCCCGAGGTTGGAGATGGCGTCAACGATTTCCATCTGATCGTTTATGGCGAGGGCCGCCTTGTCGATCGGGATCCCGTTTTCCGCCGCGTAGACGCGGGCAGCCTCGACCGACGGGTCATCGGATGCGGCTACGGGTTGTAAAGGTGTGACGGAGAGAGCAAATAAAACGATTAGCGAAAGGGGACTCGCTACGGGTGCTGTCCAACGACGCCCTTCTCCTCCAAAGGTGCGTGTCCCAGGGTGAAATGAAAATATCAGTTAGCACACGTCGCAAGCAAGGACATTCGTCGATGCCGCGTTCTGTGTTCAGGAAAGTGCTGTTTTGAGCGGAAACGAGCGATACCGTCGTTAAGGCCCTGGTCGGCCGGGGTGCTGTATCTGCTGGCGGGATTCCGCAGAATCGGGGGTCCGCCCGGCCGCGCACGGGTCGGGGGCCAGTCGAAGACCTGGCTCCACCCGACTTTGGCGCGGCGGGGGTTGCTGTCGATAGCGAGGTACCAGTGGTCGTCGTAGGGCACCACCAAGACCAGGGGCGAGTGGTCGTATTAGCCGCCTTGGTACTGGTACCCGTCTTCGTCGCCCCGCACCTCGATCTCGAACACGGCGCTGCCAGCCAACGCGCCGAGGTTCCAGTGGGTGTGGCCACACGATGTGTGTGGACTGCAGTATCGAGCAGGGGCGCGGTCCGCCCGGCGTAGGTGTGCGGGGCGCGGGCGCGGATCGCGGCGAGCGCGGCCTCGGTCGCCGGGCTGCGCCCACCGGCGCGGCCTTCCCGGGCCGGCCATGGCCCGCCGTAGTCGGATCGGTGAACCGGTGCCTCTGCGAGTGATGCGCAGCAGTTGCTGACCCTTCCCGGTTGCTCGGTAGCCGTACGCGTACGGGTTCTGCCACCGCGACAGCCTGGCCGCCACGACGCCGCAAGCGCGGCAGGCCGACGGCGTGTCAACCAACACCGTGAACGTTCGTGGTCAAGGCAATGGGCTAGCTTCTTGCCACCCGCCTCCTAGGGCGTGTATCAAAGTCGGCTGCGGGCGGGTGACGAACTTCGGGCGTGTCGCTGCCCGGTAAACAGCGAGGTCTCCGGTAGATGGCTTATCGACCAAGATGACCCATCAACACGGAGACCTCGTGACCAGCGTAGCGGTGACGAGGCGGCACGACCTGACCGACGCTCAGTGGGCAGTCCTGGAGCCACTCCTGCCCACCGCGCGGAGGCCGGGCCGACCGCCCGCATCAACGAAACGGCAGCTCATCGACGCGATCCGGTGGCGCACACGGGCCGGCGCCCCGTGGCGGGACATCCCCGACCACTACGGCTCCTGGGCGGCGGCGTACGCCCTGTTCCGCCGGTGGCAGCGCGACGGCACCTGGGCCAGGATCCTGACCGCGTTGCAGGCCCTGGCCGACGCGGCGGGACGCATCGTCTGGGACGTGTCCGTGGACTCCACGATCACCCGCGCGCACCAGCACGCCGCCGGAGCGCGTAAAAGGGGGATCCGCAGGCCGAACCACCCGGCGGTACCGGGTCGGAACCCGACGACCACGCGTTGGGGCGTTCCCGTGGCGGACGGACCACGAAACTACACCTGGGCTGCGAGCAGGGCCAGAAACCGCTGTCGATCGTGCTGACCGGCGGGCAGCGTGGCGACAGCCCGCAGTTCACGACGGTCCTCGACCGAATCCGGGTGCCCCGGCTGAAGTCCGGTCGGCCCCGGACCCGACCCGACCGGGTCCTGGCAGACAAGGCGTACACCTCGAAGGCGAACCGCGCCTACCTGCGCCGACGGGGTATCGCCGCGACGATCCCGTCCAAGGCCGACCAGGACGCCAACCGGCGCAGACTGGGTCGAGGGGCGGCAGGCCACCGGCCTTCGACCCCGAGATCTACCAGCAACGCCACGCGGTCGAGTGCGGCATCAACCGGCTCAAGCGCAACCGTGCCGTCGCGACCCGCTACGACAAACTCGCCGACCGGTACGAGGCAACCGTGCAGGTCGCAGCGATCAACGAGTGGCTGTGACCGACTTTGATACACGCCCTAGCACCTCCAACACGCTTCGTGGCCTAATTCGGCACGCCCTGTCAGCGTCGACGATCCATGTCGCTGGTGTCCGATGTGCGGGGTCGAGTTGTGCGGATTGATCGACTAACGTGTGCTTCGCTCGATCTCCGTCCACCCCCTCGCCCGGAGTCGACATGTCGAAACGCACCGTGTCGAAACGTGCCATGGTCGCGGCAGGCCTGGCGGTGTTCGCGCTGCTGGTCGGCAGCGAAAGCATCGCCGCGCTGCGTGGTGCCCGGCAGGCGCCGACCCAGGTGCCGGCCACCGCCGCTCTCGGTGCCGCGCCGGAGCGCGCTGCTCCCACCCCCGAGCCGGTGCCCTCACCCGCCACCCGTGACCCGGTGCCGACGCCGACGGGCGACCCCGCCGACCAGCGACCCTCGGCCACCGTGACCGGCGGTACACCCGGGGCGTCCGCCCGGCCCGCCGTCGACGAGAGCCTGCTGCAACGCCGTACCGGTGGTCGGCAGGTGGCGTTGACCTTCGACGACGGGCCACATCCGAAGTGGACGCCGCTGATCCTCGACGAACTGCGGGCGGCCGGGGCGCGGGCCACGTTCTGTGTCGTTGGCGCCCAGGTGCGGCGGTATCCGGCGCTGGTCGTGAGGATGGTCCGGGAGGGGCACACCCTGTGCAACCACACCTGGAGCCACGAGCTCGACCTCGGCTCGCAGTCGGCCGACGAGATCCGGGCCAACCTGCTGCGGACCAACAAGGAGATCCACAAGGTGGTGCCCGGCGTGCCGATCGAGCTCTTCCGGCACCCTGGCGGGCTGTGGACGCCGAAGGTGGTCACCGTGGTCGAGGAGCTGGGGATGGTCCCGCTGGACTGGGACGTCGACCCGCAGGACTGGCGCAAGCCCACCAAGGAGAAGCTGGTGTCGCAGGTCACCGCCGAGGTTCGGCTCGGGTCGATCATCCTGCTGCACGACGGCGGTGGTGACCGGTCGGCCACCGTCGCCGCGCTCCCGGCCGTGGTCCACGAGCTGAGGCAGCGGTACGGCATCACCCTGCTCGGTGCTAGCCTTTCCCCCTGATCCGTCCGGTTCGCCGATCTGGTTTGGTCCGGGGCATACTCGTCACGTATGCTTTCGCAAGCTTCCGGCGGGGCCGGATGGGAGCACTACCGTCGGAGTCGCGATGTGCGATGATGACGGGGCCGCCCTCATCGTCTAGCGGCCCAGGACGCCGCCCTTTCAAGGCGGTAGCACGGGTTCGAATCCCGTTGGGGGCACCACCGGCCGACCGACCGGCCGGAGCAACACCGAGGTCCTGTGGAGCAGTCGGAGTGCTCGCCGCCCTGTCAAGGCGGAGGTCGCGGGTTCAAGTCCCGTCAGGACCGCGCAACGCCGATCGCCGTGCGTTTCCCACGCGCGGCGTTTCGTTTTCGGGGCCGACCCGACCGGTCCGGTGTTCTCACCGGCAGGCGGGTATGATGTCCCGGACACCCGGCCAGGTAGCTCAGTTGGTACGAGCGTCCGACTGAAAATCGGAAGGTCGGCGGTTCGACCCCGCCCCTGGCCACAAAGCCTCTCGCCGGGCTTCAGCAGCGCCCAATCGCCTCCTGCGGTTGGGCGCTTCGCTGTGGGACGACGCGTAACGGATCACGCCCACGGTGGTGCTCGCTCTTGACATTCCGCGACGGGCCGTGAGACTGCCGGCATGGCCGAACACGACGGCACCGGGCCCGCTGCGGTGCCCGCGCCCGCCGACCCGCCACCCCGGCGGGTGCGGATCGTGCTGGGCGAGGTCGGCCGGCGCGGGCACGCCGACCGGCTGCGTACCGACCTGGCCGAGCAGACCCAGGTCGGCGAGGCACTCGTACGCGGCCTGGTCCGGGCACAGTTGGCATTGGCGATGCGGCTGGCGGTGGTGGTCGTGGTCGGCCTCGGGTCGCTGCCGATGCTGTTCGCGATCGCCCCCGGCGTCGCCGAGATCAAGATCGTCGGCGTCAACCTGCCGTGGCTGCTGCTCGGGGTGGCCGCGTTCCCGTTCCTGGTGGCGGTCGGCCTGACCTACGTCCACCTCGCCGAACGCAACGAACAGGACTTCGTCGCACTGGTCCGCCGGCCGGAACGCTGAGCGGCGCCGATGACCAACCCGTACGTGATCCCTGCGCTGGTCGTGGTCACCCTGGTGACCGTCGCGATCGGCTTCTACGGGCTGAAGCTGGCCCGGACCACGTCCGACTTCCTGGTCGCCTCGCGCACCGTCAGCCCGTCCTGGAACGCGGCGGCGATCAGCGGCGAATACCTGTCCGCCGCGTCGTTCCTCGGCATCGCCGGCCTGATCCTCAAGTACGGCGTCGACGTGCTCTGGTACCCGGTCGGCTTCGCCGCCGGCTACCTGGCCCTGCTGCTGTTCGTCGCGGCCCCGCTGCGCCGGTCCGGGGCGTTCACCCTGCCGGACTTCTGCGAGATCCGGCTCAGCTCCCGGCGACTGCGCCGGCTCGCCACCGTCTTCGTGATCTTCATCGGCTGGTTCTACCTGCTGCCCCAGCTGCAGGGCGCCGGGCTGACCCTGGCCACGGTCACCGGCGCGCCGTACCCACTCGGGGCGCTGCTGGTCGGCGGGGTGGTCACCGCCAACGTGGCGCTCGGCGGCATGCGGGCGGTCACCTTCGTGCAGGCGTTCCAGTACTGGCTCAAGCTGACCGCGCTCGCCGTACCGGCGGTCTTCCTGGCCATGCAGTGGCAGTCCGACGGACGGCCGCCGGTCAGCCCACCGGACGGGCTGACCTTCACCCAGGCGACCACCGTGGTGGTCGAGCGGTCCGCGACGCTCAACTACGCCGACGGACGGACCGAGCAGGTCACCCCCGGCACCGAGCTGACCTTCGCCGCCGGGGACCGGGTCCCCGAGGTGTCCGGGGCCGAAGCCGACCGGGGAGCCGCCTGGCTGCTGCCCGGTGACCCGGACCGGGGCGACCAGGGGCTGTTCGCCACCTACTCGCTGATCCTGGCTACCTTCCTCGGCACGATGGGGCTGCCGCACGTACTCGTGCGGTTCTACACCAACCCCGACGGTGCCGCCGCCCGCCGGACCACCCTGGTGGTGCTCGCGCTGGTCGGCCTGTTCTATCTCTTCCCCACCCTGTACGGGGTGCTCGGCCGGGTGTACACGCCGCAACTGCTGATGACCGGACGCTCGGACGCGGTCGTGGTGCTGCTGCCGGAGGCGGCGCTCGGCGGCGGACTGCTCGGTCAACTGCTCGCCGCGCTGGTTGCCGCCGGGGCGTTCGCCGCCTTCCTGTCCACCTCGTCCGGTCTGCTGACCAGCGTCGCCGGGGCGGTCTCGACCGACGTGCTGCGGCGCAACTCGGTACGCGGGTTCCGGCTGGCGACCCTGGTCGCCGGCGCGGTGCCGATGGTCCTCGCGCTGAACGTCTCCGGGCTGGATGTCTCGCAGGTCGTCGGGCTGGCGTTCGCGGTCGCCGCGTCGAGCTTCTGTCCACTGCTGGTGCTCGGCATCTGGTGGCGGGGCCTGACCGACGCCGGTGCCGCCGCCGGCATCGTCACCGGTGGCGGCGCCGCCGTCGGCGCGGTGCTGTGGACCGTGCTGGGTCCGCCACTGACCGGCTGGCCGGCGGTGCTGGTCGCCCAGCCGGCGGCTTGGACGGTGCCGCTGGCGTTCGCCGTGATGATGCTGGTGTCGGTGGTCACCCGGCGGCGGCTGCCGGGCCAGGTGAACGCCCTCATGCTGCGACTGCACGCGCCGGAGAGCCTGCGCCCGTGAGATGCCTTCGGCTGCCGTGACGGACTCGCGGCGAGGTTGGTCGGATCGGTGTCGCCGTCGTGCCCGGGTATGAGAGCCGGATCGTCCCTCAGCGGGAGCGTATCCGAGGTCCCGCTGGTTACCGTCGGACCATGACAGATGCTGCCCAGCCCGGCGGGCAGGCGCTCGTCCTGCGTGGCCTGGCCAAACGATTCGACGACAAGGTCGCGGTAGCCGGGGTCGAGCTGGACGTCCCGGTCGGCTCCTTCTACGGACTGCTCGGCCCGAACGGTGCCGGCAAGACCACCACGCTGTCGATGGCGGTCGGGTTGCTACGGCCGGACGCCGGTCACGCCCACGTCCTCGGCCACGATGTCTGGGCCGACCCGGTGCGGGCGAAGCAACTGCTCGGCGTACTGCCGGACGGGGTGCGGCTGTTCGACCGGCTCACCGGTGCCGAGCTGCTCGCGTACCACGGTCTGCTGCGCGGGATGGACCCGGCGGTGGTCGACCAGCGGGCCGGCGAACTGCTCGACGTGCTGGCGCTCGACGACGCCGGACGCACCCTGGTGGTCGACTATTCGGCGGGCATGAAGAAGAAGATCGGGCTGGCCTGTGCGCTGCTGCACGGACCCCGGCTGCTGGTGCTCGACGAGCCGTTCGAGGCGGTCGACCCGGTCTCCGCCGCGCTGATCCGCGACATCCTGCAGCGGTACGTCGTCGGCGGCGGCACGGTGATCTTCTCCAGCCACGTGATGGCTGTGGTCGAGCGGCTCTGCAGCCACGTGGCGATCCTCGCCGACGGAGTCATCAAGAAGGTCGGCACGTTGGACGAGGTCCGGGCCGGGCGGTCACTGGAAGAGGTCTTCGTCGACGTCGTCGGTGGTCGCACGGCCACCGGCGAGGAACTGGCATGGCTGTGACCGGGCTGACCGCCGACGTGCCCGCCACCGACGTGCCCGCCGTCGCCGGCCGTCGCCCGGTACGGGCCCGTCACTTCGTCCGCCTCAAGCTACGGGTGATGGGCAACAACCTGCGGGGCCAAGGCTGGCGGATCGCGTTGTTCATCGGCGGGATCATCGCCGGGCTGTGGTTCGCCGGCAACGGCTTCCTGATCCTCGCCGCGCCGGGGTTCGTCGACAGCGAACAGGGCATGTTGCTGGCCGCCGGGTTCGGCGGAACCCTGCTGGTGCTCGGCTGGCTGCTGCTGCCACTGGCCTTCTTCGGGGTGGACGAGACACTCGACCCGGCCCGGTTCGCGCTGCTGCCGCTGCGCCGACGGACCATGGTCACCGGGCTACTGGTCACCGGACTGATCGGCGTACCGTCGATCGCCACCGGCCTGGCCACCCTGGGCCTGGTGCTCAGCGCGGCGCTGCTCGGCGGCTCGCTGGCCGGCGCGGTCCAACTGCTCGGGGTCGCCGCCGGTCTGCTGCTCTGCGTCCTGGGCAGCCGGGCGATCACCAGCGCGTTCGCCGGCATGCTGCGGTCACGCCGGGTGCGTGACCTGGCCGCCGTGCTGCTCGCTGTGCTGGCCGCCCTGCTCGGTCCACTGCAACTGCTGGTCATCGGTGGGCTGGGCAACGCCGACTGGGACCGGCTGGCCGAGGTGGCGGGGATCCTCGGCTGGACCCCGCTGGCCGCCCCGTACACGATGGGTGTCGACGTGGTCGACGGGCGGCTCTGGGCGGTACCGGTGAAATTGGCGGTCACCGCCGCGGCGCTGGCCGGCCTGTACCGGTGGTGGTCGAGGTCGCTGGAGTCGGCGATGGTCGGCACCGCGAGCAGCGGCCCGGCCAGGGCGGTAACCGCTCCGGCCGGTACCCCGGTGAGCCAGCTGTTTCCCCGGCTGCTCACCCGGACCCCCCGCGACCGGTACGGCGCACTGGTCGCCCGGGAGGTGCGCTACTGGTGGCGGGACATGCGGCGGCGGGCCAACCTGATCACCGTCGCCGTGGTCGGGGTGTTCATCCCGGCGCTGATCAACGTCGGCGGTTTCAGCGCCTTCACCTACGACCCGGACGGTGCGCTGGACGCCGGACTGACCGCGTCGGCGACCAGCGTCAGCATCTCGATGCTCTTCGTCGGGGCGCTCGCCGCCGTGACCCTGGCCAACCAGTTCGGATTCGACGGCAGCGCGTACGCGGCGAACGTGATCGCCGGCGTGCCGGGCCGGCTGGAGCTACGTGCCCGGGTGGTCGGGTTCTCGGTGTACATCGTGCCGCTGCTGGTAGTGATCTCGGCCGGTCTCGGGTTGTTCCTGCGGGAACCGGGCTGGATCCCGGTCGCCGCCGGGACGCTGTTCGCCGCCTACGGTGCCGGGTTGGCGGTCAACCTGATCGTCTCGGTGGTCGGTGCCTACTCACTGCCGGAGACGTCGAACCCGTTCGCGCTGAACAGCGGTGCCGGCGTGGCGAAGAGCATGCTGGCGCTGGTGTCGATGGCCGCCTCAGCGGCGGCTGCGGTCCCGATGGTGCTGGCCACCGCGTTCCTCGGCGAGGTCTGGTACTGGCTGGCCCTGCCGGTCGGCGTCGGATACGGCCTGGGCGCGGTGGCGCTCGGCCTGTACATCACCGGTGACCTGCTGGACCGACGGATGCCGGAGCTGCTCGCCACGGTGACCCCGCGCCGGTGACTCCCGACTGGGTCACAATGTTTCACGTGAATCATCCCGAGCCCGGTGCCGAGATCCACTACCGCGACCCGTTCGCCACGGCGAGTGCGGACCGTTCGCCCGCGCGGCGGCTGCGTGGCCGGCTGGCCGCGCCGGTGACGCTGTGGACGGCCGGTGGTGGGTCGGCTTCGCTTGCCGGACTGACCGTGTCGTCGACCGTGCTGGCCGATGGCGACCCGCCGCGACTGCTCGGGCTGCTCGACGAGGAGTCGCAGCTGTGGGAGGTGCTCCGCGAGTCGGGCAGGTTCGTGATGGTTCCGCTGGGTCCGGCGCATCGACAGCTCGCGGACCGGTTCGCCGGGCTGATGCCGGCCCCGGGCGGACCGTTCAAGGCAGCGGAGTGGCAGGCCACCGGGTACGGCCCGGTCCTGGCGGGGGCCAGCGGGTGGGCGGGCTGCCGGCTCGACGACGCCCGACCGTACGGGTGGGCGATGCTGGTGGAGGCGACCGTTGAGACGGTCACGGTCAGCGACGAAGGCGACGTCGGACCGTTGATCCACTACCGCGGCCGGTACCGGGAACTCGGCGAGCCGCGCGGCCGGTAGCGCGCCACCTGGGCCGACCTGGGTGGCAACCGCAGCCCGGCCGGGGCACTACCACTAGGCTCGGGGGCATGCTGCCTGTTCCCCGATTCGGCGACGGCCATCGAGTGCTTGTCACCGGAGGTGCCGGTTTCGTCGGAAGCCACCTCGTCGACCGGTTGGTCGCGCGTGGTTGCGCGGTGGTGGCGGTAGACAACTTCGTCACCGGCTCCAAGGAGAACGTCGCCCACCTCACCGACGAACCCCGGTTCACCCTCGTCGAGGCGGACATCTCGGACGGGTTGCCGGATCATCACCCGGCGGTGCGTCAGCGGTTCGACGCGATCATGCATCTCGCCTCGCCAGCCAGCCCGACGGACTTCGCCACCTTGCCGATCGAG
Source organism: Micromonospora sp. LOL_021 (assembly GCF_048060215.1). Taxonomy (NCBI): domain Bacteria; kingdom Bacillati; phylum Actinomycetota; class Actinomycetes; order Micromonosporales; family Micromonosporaceae; genus Micromonospora; species Micromonospora sp. LOL_021. The sequence continues at coordinate 26,929 of NZ_JBHMIN010000046.1, forward strand.
ATCCTCCGGGTCGGCTCCCTCGCCACGTTGCATCTGCTGGACCGGGCGGTCGCCGACCGGGCCCGGTTCATCATGGCGTCGACCTCCGAGGCGTACGGCGACCCGTTGGTGCACCCGCAACCGGAGACCTACTGGGGCAACGTCAACCCGATCGGGGTGCGCAGCGTCTACGACGAGGCCAAGCGGTTCGCCGAATCGGCGACGATGGCGTACCACCGGTACCGCGGACTGGACGCCGGCATCGTGCGGATCTTCAACACGTACGGGCCCCGGATGCGGCCGGACGACGGCCGGGCCATCCCCACCTTCATCAGCCAGGCGCTGCGCGGCGAGCCGATCACCGTGCACGGCACCGGCACGCAGACCAGGTCGATCTGCTACGTGGCGGACCTGGTGACCGGGATCGTCGCGCTGCTCGACTCCACCGAGACCGGGCCGATCAACTGCGGCACCGAGCATGAGCTGACCATGCGGGAGCTGGCCGAGCAGATCGTCCAACTGGTGGGCAGCTCGTCGACGATCAACCTGGTCGCCCGATCCTCGGACGACCCGGAGATGCGCCGTCCTGACCTGACCCTGGCCCGCACCAGGCTCGGCTACCAGCCGACGGTGGATCCGCAGGACGGGCTGCGCCGCACCATCGCCTACTTCCGCCAGCGACTCGGCTGATCGGCGGCGACCCGGCTGATCGGCGACATCGGCCCGGCAGTCGAGTCGGCGGCGGGCGAGCGCCCGGTACGTACGCTGGAGGCATGTCAGCCAGCAACCAACACGGTGACCGGTCAGCCAGTAGCCGCCACGGCGGCCGGGCCGTCCCCGGCGTCCCCGGCCGGACGACCGGTCCGGCCGGCACCGGATACGGGTCCTCGACCGGCCGGGCGCAGGTGCCGGTCGGCGGTCGTGCCGGCAACCAGTACGGTGGTCCGCCGCGCCGGCCGCGACCCCGCTGGGGGCGCATCGCCCTGGTCGGCGGGGTGGCGTTGGTGGTGCTGGCCCTGCTCGCCAGCGGCGGGCTGTGGGCGTACGCCCGCGGGCTGGACCAGGATCTGGGGCGGACCGATCCGTTCTCACAGATCACCCAGGGGCGGCCGCCGGCGGCGGTGGACGGCGCGCTGAACATCCTGCTGATCGGCACCGACTCACGGGACCCGGACGCCCCGGTCGACCAGGCCGGCAAGTGGCGGGCGGACACGATCATCGTGATGCACATTCCGTCGTCGCACGATCGCGCCTATCTGGTGTCGATCCCGCGTGACCTGTACGTGCCGATCCCGTCGGACGCCGCTGCGGCCTGCGAGACCGGCGAGCGGGCGAAGATCAACGCCGCGTTCGCCTGGGGCGGCATGCCGCTGGCGGTACGGACCGTGGAGTGCTTCACCGACGTACGGATCGATCACGTGATGGCGATCGACTTCGCCGGTTTCGTCGAGGTCACCGACGCGCTCGGCGGCGTCGACCTGACTGTCGAGCAGGACACGACGTCGATCCACAAGCCGTACCGTCAGTTCAGCGAGGGCGTCAATCACATGAACGGCGCCGAGGCGCTGGACTGGATTCGCCAACGCAAACAGTTTCCGGACGGTGACTTTGCGCGTATGCGTCACCAGCAGGAGTTCCTGCGCGCGCTGATGGACAAGGCTGTGAGTTCCGGCACACTGTCGAACCCGGTCAAACTGAATGCGTTTCTCAAGGCGACGACCCGGGCGGTGACGGTCGACCAGGGCTTCTCCCTGGTCGACATGGCGCTGCAGTTCCGCAAGCTACGGGGGGAGAACCTGCACTTCCTGACCAGCCCGCACAACGGCAGCGAGACGATCAACGGCGAATCGGTGGTCGTCTCCGACCAGGAGAAGGCATTGTCGATGTACCAGGCGATGGCGGCCGACCAGATGACCGCCTGGGTGCGGGCCAATGTCACGCCAAGCCCGGGTGCCAGCGACTGACGGCCCGGGGTCGGTGGCTGGGCGGACATCGGTCGGTGACTGAGTGGACATCATTGGTCGTCAGCCGGTGACGGGTCAATCCGACACAAATTTGAAACCCGAGCAGGGTCGATAAATCGACCAAGTTTCCGTACAGTGGGCTCGCCCTATTGTCTACGCCCCCCAGGAGCAGGCATGCCGGTTCAGACCCGTCGACGTTCGACGTCGACCGAGTCGGGGAACCCGCTCGCCACCCGCGGCGCGGCCGGGCGTCGGTCGAGTGGCCGGTCGGGGCCGGGCGGCGGCCGTAGCGGCTCCGGGCGGCGGCCCCACCGCAAGGACCCGATCTGGGCCCGCACCATGGTCGTGCTGGGCGCACTGCTGATGATGCTCAGCGGCACCACGATCGTCGGCAGCAAATGGCTGATCGCCCAGGCGACCAGCGGGATCGAGCAGTCGAACCTGCTCGGCGTCGCCGGCAAGACCGACGCCGAGGGCGGTGACAGCCTCGAAGGTCCGATCGACATGTTGCTGCTCGGCATCGATCACCGGGGCAGTTGGGCGGAGTCGGACACCCGGGCCGACACGATCATCATCCTGCACATCCCCGCCACCCACGACCAGGCGTACCTGATCTCCGTCCCCCGGGACACCGAGGTCGAGATCCCGCCGTTCGAGCGGAGCGGGTGGCCGGGCGGGGTCGGCAAGGCGACCGAGGCGTTCTTCCACGGCGCGCAGAACGGTGCCGGGCACGACGGCGGCGCCCAGCTGATGGCGGAGACGATCAAGAACCTCACCGGGGTCAGCTTCGACGGCGCCGCGATCATCAACTTCAGCGGCTTCAAGTCGGTCATCGACAGCCTCGGCAGCGTCCGGCTCTGCGTCGACGAGGACACCCCGTCGATCCACATGACCCTGGTCGACGGCAAGCCGATGTGGAACTCCGAAGCCGCCAAGGTCAGCGGGGAGAAGCAGCAGGTCGTGCACAAGAAGGGCTGCCGCGAGATGCAGGGCTGGGAGGCGCTGGACTTCTCCCGGCAGCGGTACGGGTTGGACAACGGCGACTACGACCGGCAGAAGAACCAGCAAAAGCTGATCAAGGCCATGGCCAAGAAGGCGATGGCCAACGGGGTGATGACCAACCCGCTCAAGCTCAACGAGTTGATCGAGGCGGCCGGCAAGGCGTTCGTGCTGGACACCGGCAAGGTGCCGCTGCCGGACTTCGTCTTCACCCTGCGTGGGGTGGCCGCCAACGACCTGGTCATGCTGCGGACCAACGGCGGCAGCTTCAACGGCAACGACGCCGGCCGGGAGAACATCGATCCGCTCAGCCAGGAGATGTTCCAGGCGGTCAAGAACGACAACCTCGCTGAGTTCGTCCTCGCCAACCCGTCGGTGCTGGCCGGTCAGGAATAGCCGGCCAGCGTCAGCCGGCCGGACAGGCAGTCGTGTCCGGCCGGCATTCCCATAGGCTGTTCGGCATGCATGGACCACCGATCCCCACCGTTGACGTCCCCGACGTATCCGCCGACGCGTACCTGCTGGACGTCCGCGAGCCCGAGGAATGGGCGGCCGGGCACGCGCCGGGCGCCCACCACCTGCCGATGATGGAGATCCCGCACCGGTTGGCCGACGTCCCGCAGGAGGGAGACGTGGTGGTGGTGTGCCGGTCCGGCGGCCGGTCCGGGCAGGTCGTCGCCTACCTCAACCAGCACGGCTGGGACAACGTCCGCAACCTCACCGGCGGCATGCAGGACTGGGCGGCGCACTCCCGGCCGATGGTGAGCGAGTCCGGCGAACCACCCCGGGTCCTCTGACCGGCGGCCCGACGCCAGTTGCCCGGCACCGGCGGCCCGGCACTGCCCAAATCCGCCGGCACCGGGCAGACTCGAAGCATGCCGGAACGCCCCGACTATCCGAGTCTGATCGCTGGACACACCGTCGTCCTCGACATGATCAACAGCGGTGAGTCGGGGCTGCCGATCCTGCACCATCTGCTGCGACTCGCGCAGCGTGCGCTCGGTGCCGCCGGGACCTCGTTCGCCGAGTACGGACCACGCAGGGGACGGATCATCGCCGCCACCGGTGCCGCCGAATGGTCGGTCGGCCGACCCGTCGACCTCGACGAACCCACCACCGCCCGGCTGCTCACCGGACCGCGGACCGTCGAGTTCCCGGTGACGGCGCTCACCGCTGCCGTGGCCGACCAGATCGCCGGCCGAGGCCTGCACCGGATGCTGATCGCGCGCGCCGAGATCGGCGGGGTGCTGATCGGCAGCCTGCACGCCTACTACCCGGATCCGGACCGCAGCGCCGGCCCTGACCATCACACGCTGATCGCCTACCTGGCGTCCTGCATCGCCCACATGTACGGCGACCAGACCGGGCTGCCGGTGCACGGCGACGGGCCGGTGGTCGCCGCGCTCGCCGACGGACTGGCCATCGTCGACGACGAGTCCTGCGTGCGGCTGTGGAACCCGGCGGCTGAGCGACTCACCGGCAGCACCGCACAGGACCGGCTGCACCGACCGATCCCGTTCCCGGTGCCACCCCCCGGACAGGTCGTGGACCATCAGCTGCCGGACGGCCGGTGGCTGCGGATCACCTCCGGGGAGCTACCGGGCTTCGTCGCCTCCCGGGTGGTCACCTTCCGGGACATCACCGACCAGCACCACCGCGACCACGACGTTGACCTGTTCATCGCGGTCACCAGCCACGAGCTGCGCACCCCGGTCACCGTGATCAAAGGGTACGCGGAGACTCTCAGCGACCACTGGGAGTCGTTGACCGACCGGGACCGACGGGAGGCCGCCCGGGTGCTCGGGCAGCGGGCCACCGAACTGGCCCGGCTGGTCGACCGGCTGCTCTCCGCCGCCAACGACTCGGGACCGGCGGTCGGCGTGCCGTCCGCCCCGTTCGATCTGGTCGAGGCGCTGCGGTCCGCAGTCGAGGATCTGCCCGCCGGACTGTGCCAGCGGCTCACCGTCGAGCTACCCGACGACCTGCCGAAAGCGGTCGGTGACCGGGCGAGCCTGACCACCGTACTCACCGAACTGGCCACCAACGCCGACAAGTACTCGCCGTCGGGCAGCTTGATCGAGGTCACCGCCATCGCCGACGAACGCTCGGTGGCCTTGCGGATTAGTGATCGCGGCATCGGGGTACGTCCGGAACACGTGGAACGAGCGTTCGATCGGTTCTGGCAGGGCGAATCGGGCGACCAGCGCCGTTACCCCGGCGCCGGACTCGGCCTCTACCTGGTCCGACAAATCGTCGAGCGCCAGCACGGTTGGGTGTCCCTGCGGCCCCGTGACGGCGGGGGTACGGTCGCCGAGGTGCGGCTGCCCCGCAGCTGAGAGGAGGCGGCGTGACCTCGGCACTGGCGGGACGGGTGTGGAGCGTGCTGGTACCGCACCATGCCAGCGGTGCCCGGTTCGCCCGTCACCAGCTCGCCAGGACGTTGGTCGACCGGATCCGCCCCGACTTCCTGTCCGACGTGATGACGGTCGTGGCCGAACTGGTCGGCAACGCCGTTCGGCACGCCCGGCCGCTGTCGGACGGGATGATCCGGGTGACCTGGCAACTTGCCCCGCGCCGGCACAGCCGCACGGTCCTGCTACGGGTGACCGACGGCGGATCCGGGGACGTGCCGCAGGTCCGGACCGCCCCGTCAGACGCGCTCAACGGCCGTGGCCTGGGCATCGTCGCCGCCTTGGCCCGCCGGTGGGGGGTGGAGCCCGCCGCTTCCGGCCGCTGCGTCTGGGCCGAGATCGGCGAGCCGGATCCGGGCTGAGCCGGGGCGGGACTCGGGCGGGATGCCCTCCGGTCACAGGCCCGGGGTCCGGGCGGCTCCCTCGGCGGCGGGCCGGTTCCTCTAGGCTGTCTGGCCGTGGGCAAGCGCCGAAAGCAGGACCGGGCCGCCAGCGGCGGCAAGCGGGAGAAGATCCGCGACGTATTCGTGCCCCGGCCGTTCGCCGGGCTGGCCGACGAGCCGGACTGGGTCGCGCTGCGCGAACTCGTCCCAGCGGCCACGGCGCCGCTGATCCTCGAACCCGAGCTGGCCGGCAAGTACGCCGACCGGACGGTGACGCTGGCCACCGTACTGCCGATGGCGGCCCCGGCCGTCGTCCGAGCCGACGGCCAGATCATGATCGGGCTTCAGCGGCACGCCCAGTCCGGGGACGTCTCCCGCGACCTGGCGGCGGCGTTGCTGGCCGCGCTGGAGACCGAGCCGGGCGACACGGTGCCGGTGCCGCCGCTGCCCGGCCCCGGCCCCCGGCTGCAGGACGTGCTCGCCGACGGGGCGCTGACGGTTCAGGTGCACGACAGCTTCGCGTTCTGGGTGGAGCCCGAAGCGGCCGCCAACCCGGCGGTGCAGGCCTCCCTGGAGCGGGCCGACGCGTCCATCTACCCGACCACCCGGATGGCGGCGGCGCCCGCCGCGTACTGGTGCCGGGTGGGGGAGCGGGCGCACGTGCGCTGGGTGCTGCCCGGTGACGAGGACCGGACGCTGGACACGCTGGCCCGGCTGAGCGCCGCCGGTGACCTGCCGATGGGTCCACAGACCCGGTTCGCCGGGATGTTCCGGGCCCACGGGCTGCTGGTGCCGGTGTGGGACCTGCCGTCCGGGCCGGAGGCCGCCGAATGGGAGCAGCCGTTGACCGAATTCGCCGAGCGGCTCGCGGCGGCGGCCAGCGTCACCGATCCGCTCGACGCCGCCGCCCGCCGGTCCCGGCAGGGCCTGCTGGGCCGGCAGCTCACGCTGCGCTGACCCGGCGGCCGGTCAGTCGGACCGGAGCGGATCCCGGACCAGCGGCGCCGACATGCACCGTGGGCCGCCCCGGCCGGACCCGAGTTCGGCGCCAGGGATCGTCACCACCTCGATCCCGGCCCGGCGCAGCTGCGCGTTGGTCGCCGTGTTCCGCTCGTACGCCACACATACCCCCGGGGCCAGCGCCAGGGTGTTGTTTCCGTCGTCCCACTGCTCCCGTTCCGCGGTGACCGGGTCCAGCCCGGTGCCGACCAGCCGGAGCCGGTCGATGTCCATCGCGTCGGCGGCGGCCCGCAGGAACGACGCGGGTCCGGCGACCTGCAGGTCGCCCGAGGCGGTACGGATCACCGTGTACGCGGCGAGCTCCTCGGCCATCGGCGGGTACATCAGCACCGCATCCACGTCGACCAGCGTGCAGATCGTGTCCAGGTGCATGGTCGCCCGCCGTTGGGTGATCGGCACCACCAGGACGGTGTGGGCCAGCCCGTCGCCGAGTACCCGCCGGGCCAGCCGTTCCACCCCGGCGGGTGTGGTCCGTTCGCCGACGCCGACGGCCAGCACACCAGGGGCGAGTAGCAGCACGTCGCCGCCTTCGACGTGTTCCTGGTCCGGTCGGTGGATCAGCTCGGTCCCGGCGAACCGGGGGTGGTGCCGGTAAATCAGATCGGTGAGCCGGCCCTCCCGGCGGCGGGCGCGCATCGCCAGGCTGGTCACCGCCACCCGGTCGCGGATCCAGACCGATGAATCGCGAGTGAACAGCAGGTTGGGCAGCGGGTCGATGATGAAGTCGTGCTCGCGCAGCAGGGCGTGCACCAGCCCGGCCGGTCGGTCGTCGCGGCGGTGCAGTTCGCCACGGGCCAGGCCGGCGACGAGCACCCGGGCCAGCCCGGCCGGGTCGAGGTAGGCGAGCTGCTCGGCGACCCGGTCGCGCAGGGTCTCGCCCAGCCGGCGGCCGGCCAGTACGGTCGCCACGGCCTCGGCGCGGGCCGGGGCGGCGGCGAGCGTCTCGGCGAGCAGTTGTTCGAGGTAGAGCACCTCGACGCCGCGTTCGCGCAGCACGGCGGCGAACGTGTCGTGCTCGGCCTGGGCGCCGGCGACCCAGGGGATCGCGTCGAAGAGCAGGGCGCCGCTGTTGCGGGGGGTCAGCCGGGCCAGTTCGCTGCCCGGACGGTGCAGCAGGACCACCCGGAGGTGGCCTACCTCACTGTCGACGTAGTGCGTCACACTCGCAGCCTATGGCAGTCGTTTGGCACCATCTGTTGAAAGAGTCGTGGGGTGAATAGGGCATTCATCCCTACTCACTCCGGCCTGGCGTCTTGCTTCAGTACCGGTGTCGCCACGTACGGTAGTTGGTAGTCCATCGTCCAGGGGACCTTTGCCGGAGGTCGTGATGACTGTCTTCCATGAGCGCCGCGTGCTGCCCGCCCAGCGGGCGCTACCCCGCCGAGCGGACGAACGGGCCATGGAGGAGTCCCCACCTGGCACGCTGGAGGCAATCCGGCCGTCGCCGATGGAGTGGGCCCGACGCCGTCGGGCCGAGCGCGGTGCCAAGCGGATCGAGGCGGCCGGCGCCCGCGCGCTGAACCGCCTGGACCAGCTCGGCCCGTCCTGGCACGTGGTGAACTGGCCGCGTACCGACAGCCCGGACCGGGCGCTCGGGCTGGAGACCGCCGGGCGCGAGGAACGTGCCGGATTCCTGGCCATCGGGCCCAGCGGGCTCTTCGCGGTCACCGTCGTCGACCACGGCCGCAGCCGGGTCCTGGTCGCCGGTGACGTGGTGCAGATCAACGGCAAGCGACCGACGTACGTCGCCGAGGCCCGTCGGGACGCCAAGCGGGCGAGCAAGGCGATGTCCGCCGCGGTCGGGCACACCATCCCGGTCGCCCCGGTGCTCACCTTCGTCGGTTCCGGGGTGATCAGCGTGTACGGGCTGCCCAAGGAGTGCATGGTCACCACCCATCGGGAGCTGGACCGACTGCTCATCGCCGGGGGGACCCGGATCAGTTCGGCCACCGCCGAGAAGCTGTACCAGGTGGCCCGGCATCCGGAGACCTGGCTGAATGCTCCGTACCGCTCGGCGACCGACTACCGGTGGTACGGGGCCGGCCGTTCGGCCGCTGACAAGCCGACCAGCCGGCGGTAGCCTTCGGGGCGAAGGCGCTGACGACCTCACTACGGCGTACGTCCCGCTGCCGACCGGCTTGTGACGACTGCACCCGTTTACCCTGGTATGTCCGATCCGGAGCCTGCTCGGCACCAGTCGACGGACCCGGCATAGACCGGATAGCGTTGCTGTTGTCCGGTTGAGTCAGGGGAGGCGCGGGTGGCGCACGTCGAGCTCTCGATCTCGGAACCGCTGGTCCCCCAGGCCCGCGAGCCGATCGAGCCGATGCGCGTGGACAACTTCCAGCTGTGGGTGGCCACCGCCGCTACCGCGCTGGAGCCGTGTCTCGTCCTGCGCCAGGATCTGACCGTCGCCGCGATCTCCCGGTCCTGCTGCGACCTGCTGGGCCTCGGCGAACCCGGCCAGGTCGAAGGCCGGCCGCTGCTGGCCGGCCTGCGGCTGGTCGACTTCACCGCGCAACGCGGCGAGCTCGACGAGACCGAGATCGACAAGATCCCGCCGCTGCTCGCGCTCAGCTCCGGGCGGCTCGCCCGCGGCCTGCTGCGAGTCGACAGCGACGCGGCCACCGCGCAGGGCGACGGCACCGTGGACGCGATCGCCACCCCGGTGTGGATCGGCAAGAAGGTGACCGGGTCGCTGACCTTCTTCGCCCCGATCACCACCGCGTACTCGACCGGATGACCGGCCCGCCGCTCGACACCTCTGCCGTACGCTGCCCTCATGCTCGACCTGGACCTGCTGCCAGCGGAGTACGCCGTCTGCCGCCTACCGGCCGGGTCCTCGCTGCCGGCCGAGTTCCTGGCCGGCCCCACCGCCGGAGTCGTCTCGGTGACCTGGACCGAGGACGAGGTGTCGGTGATCTGCCGCACCGACCGGGTGCCGCCCGGCGCCAAAGTCGAGACACCGTGGCGCTGCCTGCGGGTGGTCGGCCCGCTTGACCTAGCGCTGACCGGGGTCCTCGCGTCGCTCGTCGGCCCGCTGGCCGAAGCCCGGGTCAACATCGTGGCATTCTCGACCTTCGACACGGATTATCTGCTGGTGCCGACGGTCCGGCTGTCTGAAGCTCTGGCCACGCTGACCGGCAGCGGCCACCGGGTCGCCGGCGCAGCCGTACCATGAGCTGGTGCTGTCCGCACGTCAACGGTCCCGGGCCGGCAGCCGGCCCCCCAGCCGGCACGCCGGCTGCGGACTGCTGCTGATCAGCGCGACCCTGGTCGGCGTGGCACTACTCGCCGGTTGCGGTCGGCCGCCCGGCGTCGGCGCACCGACGGCGGACGCGGCTCCGGCACCGACCGGCACGCCGTCGTCGGCCGAACCGTCCGGTACCCGCACGCCGTCGCCGGTCAAACCGCCGTCGGCCACTGCGAGCAGTTCCCCGTCGGCCGACGGCTTCCCGGTGGCTGTCGCGGTCGACTGCGCCGGCCGGCCATCCGCCGCCCAGGTGGTGGCGCTGCTGCGCCGCACCGACGGGCTACTACCGGCCGGCGCCCAGGTCAGTGTGCCGGTGGCACCCCGCTGCGCCGGCAGTTGGCAGTACACCGTGGTGCAGATCCCGTCCCGGGAGCCGTTGCAGGTGGTCACCGAAGGGTCGCCGACCTCGTTCACGCTGGTCACCGCCGGTACGGACGTCTGCGTCATCCCGGTCCGGGTCGGCGCGCCGGCCGGGATCCGTACCCTCGCCTGCGAGTCGGTGCCGATCCCACCCAGCACTCCGTAAGCTGGCCGGCATGTCCGTCCCCGCGCCGACCCGATTCGCCTTCCTCGGCCCCGAGGGCACCTTCGCCGAGCAGGCCCTGCTGACCATCCCGGCGGCTCGACAGGGCGAGCGGGTCGCGGCCCGCAGCGTGCCGGAGGCGCTCGACGCGGTCCGGGCCGGCAACGTCGACGCTGCCCTGGTGCCGCTGGAGAACTCCGTCGGCGGAGCGGTCGGCGTCACCTTCGACGAGTTGACCAACGGCCAGCCGCTCGTGATCACCCAGGAGGTGGTGCTGCCGGTCGACTTCGTGCTGGCCGCACCCGCCGGCACGACGCTGGAGCAGATCCGCACCGTCGCCGCCCACCCGCAGGCGTCCACCCAGTGCCGGGCCTGGCTGCGGCAGCAGGTGCCGAACGCCGCCGTGGTCGACGTACTGTCAAACGGCGCGGCGGCCGTCGGCGCGGCGGCCGGTGAATACGACGCGGCGATCTGCGCGCCGATCGGTGCCAGCGGCCACCAACTGACCGTGCTGGCCGACAAGATCGCCGACCACGCCGACGCGGTGACCCGGTTCGTCCTGGTCCGGCGCCCCGGACCGCCGCCGGCCCCGACCGGCGACGACATCACCACCCTGGCGGTCTACATCGCCCACGACCGGGTCGGCGCCCTGCTCGCGGTGCTGATGGAGCTGGCCGTCCGGGAGGTCAATCTCACCCGGATCGAGTCCCGGCCGACCGGGGAGGCACTCGGCCGGTACGCCTTCTTCCTGGACTGCTCCGGGCACGTCGCCGACGACCGGCTCGGCGACGCGCTGCGCGGGCTCTGCCGGGTCTGCGCCGACGTACGGTTCCTCGGCTCCTACCCGCGACACGACTGGCCGCCGGCGGCCGGCGGCCGCACCACGGGTGGGCCGGCCGGCCGGCACGACGACGAGTACGCGCAGGCAGCCGCCTGGCTGGCCCGGATCCGCGCCGGCCAACTGGACTGAGCCGAGCGGACACCGCCAGCGGGGGTCAGTCACCGGCGCGTCCCGCGCGTCGGCCGGGCTACTGGGGGATCTGGCCGGCGCCGCGCACCGGCGGCTCCTCGGACGGCTGCACGATCACGAAGCCCTGACCGGCGAAGCTCATCGTGAACGCCTCCCCGGTTCGCCGGCCCAGCAGCGTACCGATGCCCAGCTGCTCGGCCCGGTGGTAGCCGGTCTGCAGACCGGCCGACCAGCAGACGGCGGCCTGCGGGTCGACGTAGGTCGGCTGGTCGACGGAGAGCACGACCGGGGTGCCCTTGGTGGTGATGGCGAGCCGGCCCTGCCCGGTGAAGACACAGTTGAACAGGCCAGCGGAGGAGGCGAAGCCCATCCCCTGGACCATCCGGATGTCGTACTGCAGCGTGGAGTCGAAGGCCAGCACGCTGGAGCCGTTGATGGACAGCGCGTCGCCCGGCTCCAGGTCGATCAGGTGCACGTCGGCGGCCTCGTTGGCGAGGAACACGTCACCCTGGCCGGTCAGCTTCATCAGCGGTACGCCTTCGCCGGTGAGCTTCTGCTTGATGAAGTTGCCGAGACCGCCGGAGCCGAGTGCCTGGAACTGCACGTGGCCCTGGTAGGCGACCATCGACCCGGTCCGGGCCATCGCCTCGCCGTTGAGCTCGATCTTCAGCAGTTTGGAGTTCTGCAGCCGCAGCCCGGGCTGGGCGGACTCCTTCTCCAGGTGATCGGCGGAGAACAGGGCACTGCGCATGGGTTCCTCCTGGTCAGGTTGATCGACCGAAGGGTAGGTAACCCGCGCAACCGCACGTCATCGCCCGGCCGGACCATCCTTGGTCAACCCCAGCCCAGGTCGTGTAGCCGTTCGTCGTCGATGCCGAAATGATGGGCGATCTCGTGCACCACGGTGATCGCGATCTCATCGACCACGTCGGCCTCGGTCGCGCAGATCCGCAGGATCGGGTGCCGGAAGATGAGAATCCGGTCCGGCAGTACGCCGGCGTAGTCCCAGCCCCGACTGGTGAGCGCGTGTCCCTCGTACAGACCGAGCAGCTCCGGCTCGCCCGGCGGGGTGTCGTCCTCGACCAGGATCACCACGTTGCTCATCAGCCGCAGCAGCTCCGCCGGGACCTCGTCCAGCGCCTCCCCGACCAGCTCCTCGAAGCGCTCGCGGCTCATGTCGACCGGCATCGGTCCATTCTGCCGCACCACCGGCTCCCCGAGGCGTTTCCGGGCCTGCCCGGGTATCGATCACCGGGCTTGCTCTGGTATCGATCCCGGGCTTGTCCAGGTATCGGCAAAACGCGAAATCGTCCGACGGTGCCGGACAAGCCCAGGATCGTCAGGGTGGAGTCGTGGGCGGGCGGTCAGACGGAGAGGCTGGCGTTCAGAGTGATCTCGGCACCCGGCGACAGCAGGCGGGAGATCGGGCAGTTCGCCTTCGCCGCCTCGGCCAGCTTCTGAAAGGTCTCCGGGTCGACGCCGGGCACCTCGCCCACCGTCTCCAGGTCGATCCGGGTGACGGTCATCCCGGCGTCCGTCTTGTCCAGGTGCACACTTGCGGTGGTCTGCACCGACGTCGGGGTGAACCCGGCGTCCGCCAGACCCTTCGAGAACGCCATCGAGAAGCAGCCAGCGTGGGCGGCGCCGATCAGCTCCTCGGGGTTGGTGCCCTCGCCCTCCTCGAAGCGGGACCGGAACGAGTAGTTCCCTTCGTACCCGCCCTTCCCGGTGCGGATAGTGCCAGAACCCTCGGTCAGATTGCCCTGCCAGCGGGCAGATGCGGTACGGATAGGCATGGGCATGACGCTAGCTCACCTCGATGCCCGACGCGACGATGCCCGTGCAAGGTCACCGAGGAGGCTAGGACCCGATGCCCGACGACGACTGCCGCCGCAGCGGCGCAGAACCCGTACCACCCCGGACCACGCCGGAGCCGCCGATAGTCCGCACCACACCGGCTCCGGTGCCGACGTCACCCGGCCCACCGGCCGACCAGCCGGTGGTGATCGAGCTCGGCGGCGACGCCACCCCGCCGGCCGACGGTCCAGGTCCTGGATCCGGACCGAGCCCTGGCCCCGGCAGGTGGACCGCCGTCGCTGAGCGGCTGTCCGGTGCGACCACCGCGACGGTAGACCGGGCCCGCGCCGCAGCCGGGACCCGACTCGGCACACCCGGCCGCGGCAACCTGCCGAGCCTGCTGCTCGCCGCCGTCGGGGTGCTCGCGGCTGCCGGCTCGCTCGGCGGCAAGTGGCTGGCCTTCGAGATCCCCGGAATCGACGTCGGAACCGGCAGCCCCTACGCCGCCGCCGTGCGGCTCGCCGACCTCGGCACATTCGGCACCGGGTACCTGCTCGGTCTGCTGGCGTTGCTGGTCTGTGCGGCCCTGACGCTGTTCGGCTCCCACCGCAACCGCCCCGACACCCGGATCGCCGGGCTGACCGTCGGTGCCGGGCTGGTCGCGCTGCTGGTCACGGTGATGCTGAACAGCGACGAGCTGATCAGGTCGTCGCTGCAGGTTCCCACCGAGATGGAGGTGCTGGTCAGCCGTGGTACGGCGGCCACCGCTGGCCTGGTCGGCGTCGGCGCGCTGCTGCTGGCGCTGTACCTGGCCGGGCGGACCACGGCCGGCCGTGGCGGGATCACCGGAGGCGGCGGCACCACTGGAGGTGGCGGTGCGGACATCGGCGGCGGTGCCGAACCCGGTCGGGGGTCTAACGGGAGCGGGCGACCGGCGACCGGCGATCCGGCGGGTACGGCGCCCGCGCCGACCGACCTGCCGTGGCGTCGGCCACCTAACGACGGCCCGGATCCAGGCGGGGGTGCACCCGCCGATCTGACGGTCGGGCCGACCGCCCCGTTCGTCCGGCCGGACAACCCGCCGCACTAGACGCACCGCTGGTGAGGACGCCCCGCTGGTGAGGACGCCCCGCTGGTGAGCCGGCCGAAAACCTGCGCGCGGGCCGACGCGGTGGGCCGGTATCGTTGACTTCCGTGATCGATCTCCGACTGCTCCGTGACGACCCGGACCTCTTCCGTGCCAGCCAGCGTGCCCGCGGCGAGTCCGAGTCCCGGGTGGACGATCTGATCGACGCTGACGAGGCCCGCCGCGCGGCGGTGCAGGCCTTCGAGGCGCTGCGCGCCGAGCAGAAGCAGCTCGGCAAGCGACTGCCCCGGGCGGAACCGGCCGAGAAGGCCGAGCTGCTGACCCGTACCAAGGAGTTGTCGGCCCAGGTGAAGGCGGCCGAAGCCGCCGCCACCGAGGCCGAGCAGACGCTGCGCCGGGCGCAGTTGGCCTTCCCCAACCTGATCGAGGCGGGTGCGCCGGCTGGCGGCGAGGACGACTACGTCGTCCTGCGGGAGGTCGGTGACCGGCCCGACATCGACGCACCGCGCGACCACCTGGCGCTCGGTGAGGCGCTCGGCGCGATCGACGTCGAACGAGGCGCGAAGGTCTCCGGCAGCCGCTTCTACTACCTGACCGGCGTCGGCGCGCTGCTGCAGCTCGGTCTGCTGCAGCTGGCCATCGCCCAGGCCGTCGAGTACGGCCTCACCCCGACGATCACCCCGGTGCTGGTCAAGCCGGAGTCGATGGAGGGCACCGGCTTCCTCGGCGAGCACGCCAGCGAGATCTACCGGCTGGAAGCCGACGACCTGTACCTGGTTGGCACCAGCGAGGTGCCGCTGGCGGCGTACCACTCGAACGAGATCCTGACCCTCGACGGCCCGGTGCGCTACGCCGGCTGGTCGTCGTGCTTCCGGCGGGAAGCCGGCTCGTACGGCCGGGACGTGCGTGGCATCCTGCGGGTGCACCAGTTCGACAAGGTGGAGATGTTCTCCTTCTGCCCGCCGGAGCAGGCCCATGACGAGCACCTGCGGCTGCTGGCCTGGGAAGAGGAGATGCTGGCCAAGGTCGAGATCCCGTACCGGGTGATCGACGTCGCCGCCGGCGACCTCGGCACCAGCGCGGCCCGCAAGTACGACTGCGAGGCGTGGGTGCCGTCGCAGGGCCGCTACCGCGAGGTCACGTCCACGTCGAACTGCACCACATTCCAGGCCCGCCGGCTGAACATCCGCTACCGCGACGCTGACGGCCGCACCCAGCCGGTGGCCACCCTCAACGGCACCCTGGCGACGACCCGCTGGCTGATCCCGATCCTGGAGAACCACCAGCAGCCGGACGGCTCGGTACGGGTGCCGAAGGCGCTTCAGCCGTACCTCGGCGGCCGCGACGTCCTCGAACCCCTGGCCACCGCCTGACCCGCGCCGTGCAGGTGCCGTTCCGGCCGCTGCCGGTCGACCAGTCCGACGTCCGCTACCTGCACGGCCCCGACTCGGTACGGCAGCCCGGCGTGCCGGCCGGCCGGACCATCGAGTTCGACTGGGCGGACAGCGCTGCCTATCCGGGTACGGCACGGAAGTTCTGGGTGCACCTGCCGGCGCGGTCCGTGGCGCCATCGTCCTGGACAACCTGATCCAGCACGGCGACCTCCCGCCCACGGTCGGCCTCTTCGTCGACCCCGGCGCAATGCCTGACGATGGTGCTGGCGTTGACGGTGCTGGTCCTGGCACTGGCGGCGGTGGACGCAAGCAGCGCAACGTCGAGTACGACGCATTCGACGACCGCTACGCCACCTTCCTGTTGACCGAGATCATCCCGCAGGTGACCGGGCGCTTCTCGATCACCGATGACCCGGACCAGTGGGGGATCTGCGGCGGCAGCAGCGGCGGCAACTGCGCCTTCACCGCTGCCTGGCTGCGCCCGGACAGGTTCCGCCGGGTGCTCTGCTGTCTGTCCAGCTTTGTTCAGATGCCGGGCGGCAACCCCCTACCCCGAGATCATCAGGGACACCCCACGCAAGCCGTTGCGGATCTTCCTGCAGGCCGGGCACCGTGATCTGCACTGGAACGAGCCGGAGCACAACTGGCTCGCCAGCAACCTGCGGGTCGCGGCCGCACTGGCGGAGGCGGGGTACGACTTCCGGCTCGTGCTCGGCGACGGCGGCCACCACCCGAACCACAACGGCGTGCTGCTGCCGGATGCGCTGCGCTGGCTGTGGCGGCCTGACTGACGGGCGATCAGATGACGCCGCCCTACTTTGGTCAGCCACGAACACGCCAACACCGTGGGCACTCTCGACCAGGCCCTTGCGGATGTGGTCGGCAAGCTTCTCCCACTTGGTGGTGGCCCCGCCGGATCGCAAGCGGCGGGGCGACCCCAACCACCGACCAGACCAACGAACGCCCGAGACCCCGGCGAGTTCGCCGCCTTCCTCGGAGGCAGTCCGTCGGCTGCACACCCGATCGCCAGCTTGT
Source organism: Micromonospora sp. LOL_021 (assembly GCF_048060215.1). Lineage (NCBI taxonomy): Bacteria > Bacillati > Actinomycetota > Actinomycetes > Micromonosporales > Micromonosporaceae > Micromonospora > Micromonospora sp. LOL_021. The sequence continues at coordinate 43,744 of NZ_JBHMIN010000046.1, forward strand.
CTTCGTCGACTGGACACCTGGGCTTCACCTGGTCCTCATTTTGGATCAAGACACACCATCGACCCTGGGTAGCCGCAGCCAGGTATGTCATCTCGTCGAGGTGGCGAAAGGCAGGCCGGAGCAGGCCTTCCGATGTACCATGGCGCATTGCGAAGCGGAGAGCACACTCCCGCCAACGTCGCTCCACGACCCCCCGGAGACTCGCATGACGGTGACGAGCCGGTTCGCGCGGCCAGGAAATAGTGTCTGGCCGGTGACCGAGCCGAGCGGCGAGGTCAGCCGTGGCAATATCGGCCAGCCCCTCGACGTGACGATCGTACTGCCCTGCTACAACGAGCAGGACCACGTACTCCGGGAGATCGAACGGATCACGGAGGCGATGGACAACAGCGGCTACGACTACGAGTTGTTGGCCATCGACGACGCCTCTACCGACCAGACCCTGCAGGTGTTGCAGGAAGCCCAGGCGCGGTTCCCGCATCTTCGTCTGATGCCGTTCCACCGCAACGGCGGGTCCGGCACCGCCCGTCGGATCGGCAGTCAGCAGGCCCGTGGCGAGATCGTCGTATGGACCGACGCCGACATGACGTACCCCAACGAGCGGATCCCCGAGCTGGTCCAGATGCTCGAGAAGGAACCCGCCATCGACCAGGTGGTCGGTGCCCGGACCAGCGAACAGGGTACGCACAAGGTGCTGCGGGTCCCAGCGAAGTGGCTGATCCGTAAGGTGGCGGAAGGATTGACCGGGACGACGATTCCGGACCTCAACTCCGGTCTGCGGGCGTTCCGGCGGCAGGTCGCTCTGCCCTACCTGCGCCTGTTGCCGCCCGGCTTCTCCTGCGTCACCACGATCACCATGGCGTTCCTGCACAACCAGCACGAGGTCCGGTATCTGCCGATCGACTACGCCAAGCGTTCCGGCTCGTCGAAGTTTCACTTCGTCAAGGACGCCTACCGCTACATTCTGCAGGTCCTGCGGATGGTGATGTACTTCAATCCGCTCAAGGTGCTGATGCCGCCGGCCCTGTGGCTGCTCGCGCTCGGCATCGGCAAAGTGGTATACGACGTCGTGACCAACCCGGTCAGGATCGCGACGAACACCATCATGATCGTGATGACCGCGCTGATCATCGGGGCGGTGGCGCTACTCGCCGACCTGATTGTGCGATCGAGGTCCGACGGATGACCATGCCCGGTTCCAGCACGGCCGACCAGACCACCAACACCGGTGAGCAGCCCGGAGACGGTGCCGACAAGCACTCGCCGGAGAGGCGGACCGGCCAGCCTGGAAGCCGTCCGGATCCGAGTCCGGCCGCCGACCATACGGGTGCGTCGGCCCGGCGGGCCGATCGGTGGGGTTGGCTCGGCATCGCCGCGATCACCGCGGCGGTCGCGGCGACCTGGGCACCGCAGCTGGCGCTGCCGTTGGGCGACAACCACGTCGGGCGGATCTTCGCCCGGCACGCGTTGCACCTGCGCAATCTGCAGGAGAAGGGCCTGGTCGGCTCGTCGTTCAGCGCCGACTGGTCACCGTACAGCAACCAAGCGTACGCACATCATCCGCCGCTGGTGAACATGCTCGACGCCACCTTCGGGCTGTTGCCGGGCAGTGGCACGTATGAGGTCCTGATCAGCCCGTTCCTGCTTGGCCTCCTGGTGGTGCCGGCTGCGGCGGCACTGCTCCGGGCATTCGCGATTGCCTGGATCCCCACCCTCGTCGCAGTCGGGACGATGGCGGCGACCGGAATGTTCTGGCTGTACAGCCAGCTGACCTTCGACATGGGGCTGATCCTGGCCTTGTCCGCCACCATCGTGGCGTTACGGAAGCGTGCCGATCCACCACGTTGGTTGGTGGTCTGCGCCTGCGTCACCGCACTGCTCACGACCCTGGCGTCCTGGCCGGGAATCGGCTTTGCGGCGGTTCTCGGGCTGTGGCTGTTGGCCGCCCGCCGGCTGGACCGGGTGACCGTAGCCGTCGGAGCCAGCATGGTGCTCGGCGTCCTGGTCAGCCTCGCCTTCATCGTCGGCGTCAGTGGCCTGGAGGACCTGACCAGCCAGACCGAGTTCCGGACAGCTGGTGGTGGTTTCACCGCCCGACAGTTCCTGGTCCGCCAGCGCGACTACGCGACCGAGTTGCTGCCCACCTGGTACCTGGTGATCTTCCCGATCGCCGCCGTCGCCGGCCTGTTCGTCCGGCGGACCCGGTTCTACCTGGTGGTTACGCTCGCCTTCGTCGGGGCGTGGGTGATCGGGCTGAACAACGGATCGTTCATCCACGACTACTGGGCCTACCCGGTGCTCATTCCCGGTGTGGTCGCGATGGGTGTCCTGTTCGATCTCATCGTCCGGCGCGTCCCGACGTGGGTGTCGGCGAGCGCCGGCATCGCGGCCGGAGTGGGTCTGTCGGTCGCCTTCGGGACGATAGCTCTGGGGTCGACGGCCCGCGACTACGTCTACGAGCCAGCTGACGCCGGCCGGCTGATCGAGGCCTATGCCCCTGGCCCACAGCAGCAGCGCGCCTGGGTCATGAACATCAGCACCCCCCGCTGGGTCGCCTACTACTGGGATCTCCCACCGGCGGTGATGAGTCCCGACGTGCTGTCGCAGGCACAACCGGACGATCTGATCCTCTTCCGGACCGACCTACGTCAAGGATGGGTGCCGGAGTCGGTGCCGGTGGTCGACGCCGAGGGCCGGTACGGCCTGCTGCGGGTGGCGGACATCCGCGCGGCGTTGCCGGCCGCCGCCGACTGATCCGCGGGTGCAGTCTAGTCAGATGCGGATCGGCTGTGATGAGCGCCGTCCACCTGATCGGTCCGGCCGGGTTGGTCCGGCGGCCGCGGTTTGCCGCCGAGTCGACGGTTGGCCAGCAGCACTGCCAACGCCGGTGCGGTCACATCGACCATGATCAATAAGAGTCGCGACACCACGGCCGCGACCAGAGCGATCGGCTGGCTGACGCTGACACCGAGGATGACCACCAGCGCGGCCTCCCTCGGCCCGGCCCCGGCCGGCGCGACGATCAGCAGGAATCCGATCGCCCAGGAGCCGGCGAACGCGGCTATCGACAGGAACACCAGACGCGGGCCGTCCGCTGCGCCGAGTCCCCACAGCAGCGCCCAGATGTGCCCGCCGTACGCCAGCCAGGCCAGCGCCGACCAGAGCACCGACTGGCCGATCCCGCGCGGCGACAGCGGTCGCGGCATCGGCTCGCGGCGGGCCAGGCGCATGGCGATCGTCAGACCCCGGTTGAGCACCGGGGGCCAGAGCCCGACCGCTGCCAGCGGCAGGGCCAGCAACGCCCACCAGTAGCGGTCGATGGCATCCGGGCCGACCAGCGGTAGCAGGCACACCGTGAGAAGCAGGCCGGTGCCGAGCGAGACCGCCATGACCAGCAGCGCCGCCGCTACGGAGGCCCGGCCGGGAACCTGGTAGGTCCGGCCCAGCCGAGCCTGGGTGAGCATCGGCCACAGCTTGCCGGGCAGGTACTTGCCGAGCTGCCCGACGAAGAAGATCCGCATGCCGGCACGAAGCGGTATTCGGCTGCCGAAGTCGGTGAGGATCGTCCGCCAGCTCAGGAAGTTGAACCACAGGGCGACGACGGCCCCGGCCGTGGCCAGGAGCAGACTCGTGACGGTCAGGTCCGCAGCGGTGGCCCGGACCTGCGACCACTGGCCGGCGAGGGCCCAACCGATGAATCCGGCGAAGGCGCCGACCACGGCGACCTGCAGCGCTCGTCGCAGCAGATTGGGACGGTGCCGCGCCGGGGGATGCACGCCAGGCACCCTACTCGTACGTCGGCTGTGGTCGCTGGTCTCCCCGGCCGGGTTCCGGTGCCGCATGGCCGCCACGCCCGGCCGTCTCCCCACCGCCCGTCTCCCGGCGCTGGTCAGTGTGCATCCGGGCTTCGCGCGGATGTCATGGTCAGGTCACGGTACGCGAGGTACGGTTGCTGACCCGTCGACCCGGGGATCAAGGAGGACAGCATGCCGCGCCCCGGTCTACCCAAGTTGATCGCGACAGACCTCGACGGCACCCTGGTCCGCAGCGACGAGACCGTCTCCGCGTACACCCATGGGGTGCTCGACCGTGCCCGCGACCTCGGCATCCCGGTCGTCGGAGCGACCGGTCGCGGACCCCGGCTGATGGAGTTGACCCGGAATGACATCCGGGCCGCCGACTACCTGGTGATGGCCGGCGGCGGGCGGGTGGTCGACCAGAGCGACCCGACCGGCGTACGGGTGCTGCGCGACGAGCGGCTGCCCGCCGACGTGCTGGCCCAGCTGATCACCGAGCTGGAGGCGGCCGTCGGTCCGCTGATCGTGATGGTCGAAGCGTCCGACGAGCACGAGGCGCCGCTGTGGGGCGACTTCGACCCGCAGTGGCGGTACCCGGAACGGTTCGAGGCCCGTACCCGGGAGCAGTGCCTGGCCACCGACGTGATCAAGGCGTTCGCCCGGACGCCGTCGCACGACGTGGACGCGCTGCTCGCCGCCGCGGTGCAGGTCGTCCCACCGACGCTGGCGACGGTGACCCAGGCCGGACTGGGCTTCATCGAGATCTGCCCGCCCGGCGTCGACAAGGCCAGCGGTCTGGCGGTCGTCGCGGAGTCGCTCGGCGTCGACCCGGCGGACGTGCTGGTCTTCGGTGACATGCCCAACGACCTGCCGATGTTCGCCTGGGCCGGGTGGTCGCGGGTGGCGGTGTCGAACGCCCATCCGACAGTACGCCGAGCCGCCGATGAGGTTACACTGCGTAATGATGATGACGGCGTAGCGATTTACCTCGACCGGCTACTGTCCGGAGATGGAAGTGCATCCACGTCTGGTCGCCACCGACCTCGACGGGACACTGCTGCGGCCCGATAAGTCGCTCAGTGCCCGGACCGCCACCGCGCTCGACGAGTTCCAGCGGCGCGGCGGGCAGGTGGTGCTGGTCACCGGCCGACCGGTGCGTTGGCTGCCGGCCGTCTACGAACAGCTACGGGCCCCAGTGCCGGCGGTCTGCGCGAACGGTGCCGTGGTCTACGAGCCACGTACCGACACCGTGCTGCGCGCCGACCCGCTCGCCCCGGAGATCATGGCCGAGGTCGCCCGGCGGCTGCGCGCCGAAGTCCCGGACGTGGTCTTCGCCGTCGAGGTGGAGGACGGCCGGTTGATGCGGCACGGCACCGACTGGCCGGCGCACTGGAACAGCGATCACCCCACCGCCCGGCAGGTCGCCGACTCGGCGGAGCTGCTCACCGCGCCAGCGGTGAAACTGCTGGCCCGCAGCAGCCACGACGACCCGGAGGTGTTCGTCCGGATCGTCGCCGGGGCGCTCGCCGGACTGGCCGAGGCCACCCACTCATCGAAGTCCGGGCTGGTGGAGATCTCGGCCGCCGGGGTGACCAAGGCGGCCGGGCTGGCCTGGCTCTGCGCCCGTTGGCAGACCAGCGCCGCCGACGTGGTCGCCTTCGGCGACATGCCGAACGACGTCCCGATGCTGACCTGGGCCGGGCAGGCGGTCGCGGTGGCGAACGCCCACCCGGCGGTGCAGGAGATCGCGGACGCGGTGACGGCGTCGAACGCCGACGACGGGGTGGCTGCCTACCTGGAGCAGTTGCTGGCGCAGAGTCAGAGGTACTGGCCGGTCCGGGTGCCGCCGCCCTCGCCTGGCTGACCGGCCTGGCCCGGCTGCCCCGGCATGCCGGGGATCATCCCGCCGGGGCCGACCGGCAGCGCCGGCCGCCCGCCGGAACGCATCTGCTCCAGCTGCAGCCGGGCCGCCATCTGCTGGGCCATCAATGCCGCCTGGATGCCGTGGAACAGCCCTTCCAACCAGCCGACCAGCTGGGCTTGGGCGACCCGCAGTTCACTCTCGCTCGGGGTGGCGCCGTCCTCGAACGGCAGCGAGATCCGGGCCAGCTCCTCGCGCAGCTCCGGGGCCAGACCGTCCTCCAGCTCGGTGATGGAACGTCGGTGGATTTCGCGCAGCCGCTGCCGGCTCGCCTCGTCGAGCGGGGCGGCGCGAACCTCCTCCAGCAACTGTTTGATCATGCTGCCGATCCGCATCACCTTGGCCGGCTGCTCGATCAGCTGCGACGGGTCTTCCGGGTCGACCGGCTCGTCGCCGGCACCGGTGGCGTCACCGGGGGCACCTGCGGCACCGGCACCGCCGGCGTTCACCGTGCCGACCGGTCGTCCGTCCGGGCCGACCACCACCACCGCGCCGGGCCGGCCAGCCGCCGAGGCGGACTCGTTGGTCTCTTCCGGGGAGCCTGACGTCTCGGTCATGGGTTCCATCTTGACGCAGCACCAGGGCCGGCCGCTCGCCGGTCCCCCGATCACCCCGCCCGTCGGCGGCATGAACCGGCAGATCACCTAGCATTGACTGGACGCAGCTGAGCGGGTAGAACGCCGAGTGGACTGTCGACCAGCTCGCCACCGTCGGCGTACTCCACCTGCGCGACCGACCGTCGTACCCATGGGAGAGGACCACCCCTGTGCCGCACATCGACCGCCGGCAAGCCCTCAAGCTGCTGGCCGCGCTCGGCGCCACCGGGCTGGCCAGTGCCTGCAGCGTCGGCGCGGGTGACGACTCGAACGACGACGACGGCCTGGTCAGCGACCGGCCAGTACGCATCGGCCTGATCGTCCCGCAGACCGGCGGTTACAAACCGATCGGCGACGAGATGCTCAACGGCTTCCAGCTCTACCTGGACACCCACCAGCAGCGGCTGGGTGGCCGCCCGGTCGACCTGGTGATCGCGGACGAGGGGGAGACCCCCGAGTCCGGGCGGGCGGCGGTCGACTCGCTGCTCCAGCAGCAGGTGCTGGCGCTCACCGGGGTGGCCAACTCCGCGGTGATGCTCGCCATCCGGGACGCCGTGGAAGAGGCCCGGGTGCCGTTGATCGGCTCGAACGCCTCGCCACGCAGCCTGCAGAGCGTCGTCTACATCTGGCGCACCTCGTACGTCGCCGACGAGCCCGGCCTTGCCCTCGGCGGCTACCTGGCCCGAGAGGTGTCCGCCAACGGCGAGGTGGCGATCGTCGCCGCCGACCAGCCCGCCGGCCGCGACGTGGTGCAGGGGTTCCGGGAAGGCTTCGGGGCCAGCGATGATCGGATCTCCGGGGCGGTCATCTGGGCCAACGCCACCCCGAACCCGGGTCGGGACACCTTCACCGCGCCGGTCCAGGAGGTGATCTTCCGGGATCCGGAGGCGGTCTACTGCCACTTCACCGGCTCGGCGGCGGTCGAGTTCATCCGGCAACTGCGCGACGCCGGCTTCGAAGGTCCGATCTACGGTCCGGGTTTCCTCACCGAAGGCAACGTCATCGACCAGTTGGGTGAAGAGGCAAGTGGCATCGTCACCGCTCTCAACTACTCGGCTGACCTGGACAATTCGGCTAACCTGCAGTTCGCTACCGGTTACCGCAAGCGGTACGGGGCGTCGCCGACCACGTACGCGATGTCGTCCTACGACGCGGCTCAGGTGCTGGACAAGGCGATCCGGTCCGCCGGACCGGGTGTCTCGTCCCAGGAGCTGAACCTGGCGCTCGGTCGGGTGGGTCAGATTGACAGCCCGCGTGGGCTGTGGCAGTTCAACCAGCCGCGTACGCCGCAGCAGAAGTGGTACCTGCGTGAGGTGCTGCGCGACGGCCCAGTGCTGTCGAACGTGCTGATCACCGAGCTTGCCACGCTCGGCTGAGCGCCGCGCCGCGCTGGTCTGGAACGGTAGGGTCAGCCGCGCAGCTCGGCGACGCAGCACTTCACGCCGCCGCCGCCCTTGCGCAGCTCGGTGAACTCGACCAGCAGCGGCTGGTAGCCGGCGGCGGCCAGCTTGCCGGCCATCCCGGTCGCCTCGCTGTTGACCACCACATGCCGGCCGTCGCTGATCAGATTCAGCCCGAAAGCCAGCGCGTCGGACCGGTCGGCGATCACCGCCCCGGGGAACAACTGCCGGAGCACCCGCTGCGAGGCGGGGGAGAAGGCCTGTGGGTAGTAGGCGACGGTCTCGTCGTCGAGGGCGGCCAGCGCCGTGTCCAGGTGGTAGAAGTGCGGGTCGACCAGGCGCAACGACACGACCGGCCGGCTTAGCGTCTCCTGGAGCCGGCGGTGCGCGTCCGGGTCGGTACGGAACCCGTAGCCGGCGAGGATCGTGCCGCCGTACGCCCCCGGAAGGTAGGTGAAGTCGCCTTCGCCCTCGTTGGTCTCGGTGGGCCGTACGTACCGCCAGCCGAGCTCCTCGTAGAACTCCCGATGTGCGATGGCCTCCGCGGCCCGCTGCGGATAGGTGAACCGGGCACCGAAGACGGTGCGGTCGACGGAAAATGCACCGTTCGCGGCGTACACCATGTCGGGCAGGTCGGCGCGGGCCGGCAGCAGCCGGACCTGGTGCCCGATACCAGTCAGCGTCTCGCGCAGCCCTTCCCATTGTTTGACGGCGAGTTCGGTATCCACCGGTAACTGCGGGAGGACTTCCCGAAACTATTACCGGGCTTCTCAACGTAATCCGTAAATGCGAAAGATCTC